>CAZJIR010000219.1:0-5447 GCA_964546095.1 uncultured Pirellulales bacterium | reverse complement strand
CGAACCGAAAACCCCGACTGGGCGGTGCTTCACCGGCAAGCTCCTCACCTGATAGTAAGTCGAGGAGTTTGCTGTCCGGCTTATTCACATTTATCCTGACATCGACACTCTCCGGCAGGAAAGATTCCACGATAAACGTATCATTATCATACAAAAACAAAGAGACCATACTCCGGCTTTCCAGTCGTACATCAAGGTCTTTTGTCAGCGTTTCTTTAACTTGTGTCAGTACCTCGGCCGGCACATTATAAAGGTCGCTGAAATTCTCTGGGATAGTCAAAACATACAGAGTTCCGTTCGCATAGCCCGCCGAATGAAGAAAAGGATAACCGCTGCTGCCCGCAAGGCACGATATCTCTTCCCATGAATCGTTGGTCAGATACTTGATTTGCGGAATTACAATATCTACTTCCGACTGATATGCACCGAACCAGCCGGCAACAAAATCCCTAACTACGGCCGTTTTATCTGTATATTCCAGTTCGACAATATCTTCTATTCCCTTGCCTTGCAGTGCCCTCAGCAAACCGGAGGTAATAACAACATCCTTACCGTTTACCAACTGGCCTTTAATTTTTTTAATAATGTCCTTATCGAACTTAGCTGATTCCGCTAAGAATATCATATTCGCATCAGCCGGAAATTCAGGCACAAGGTCCATCGGGATACCGCACATACCGAGATAGTTATGCACAAAATCCTCACCGGTTGAGTGATATGGTTTATAGCTCTTAACACCGATTGGCTCGCCAAGCTTATCGAGGAATCGGTCAACCTGTTCGAAAGTATGTCCGGCGGCTCGTGCAATCGTTGTTGGTTTCACCGTCGTTCCATCTTCCATTTGTATAGGTTTCATCATCTCATCGAAGTCGAAACTTGTCCCCCTTCCCTGCCACTCGGCCCGGCTGGAATCCCGGATGGGTCTTAGCATCTGGCGAATATCGAAAAGCATAACTTCCGGCGCCTTGGCGAACAAGGTCAGCCATAGCTGTTCTGCATAGCGGTCCATATATCGCGAACCACCCGTATCAACCCAGCCGCCGCCGTTGCCGCCCGGCTTAATGTTCTCGAAATATCGGAATATCAAATAACCATGATATTGCTGCAGGTGCTGGTTGCTGCGAATAGGGTCTCTGGTTTCCGTACCGGTATAGAGCGCATCAAATATCTTTGGCTCGGTCTCTAAATTATACCCTAATCCCTGGAAATGTTCGTACCAGTTCGGATACTTAATGACCATTTTCACCTTTGGGTTCACCGTCCTGGCCGGCTTGATTATCAGTTCACGCGAGACCTTGTCCATTAAGTCCAGCCGGAACCGCGTCCAGCTTTTATTGCCTTTGGCTTTAATGCACGATTCGCACTTGCAGTTGGTAAAGAAAAAGTCGTCAAGAATAACTTCATCGAAGATCCGGGCCGTGTACTCGACGATTTCCTTAACTTTTTTTCGATGTTCGGCATTAGTATAGCAAAACGTCTCGAAGCGGTTTCTCTCATTGATGGTCAGGGTGATACCCCCTGCGGTTCGAACGCCCTTGCTTTCGAAGAATTTCTTGGCCTTGTTGATTATCTCCTCCTCAACTATAATCATATCGCGATGGGTCTCAAGATAGACCTTATCGACTTTCACCTGCCTGGTGATTTCATTCCAGCGAGGCTTGAGCCAGTTCATGTCTCCCATCTCTCGCACTTCATAGGACCGTGCGTAAACGGCGACGTCGAAATTTTTATAGTGCCCCGCTCCGCAACAGGTAAAAGCCTGGCTCATAACGCTCAAAGCCACCCCTGCAAATATTTTAATATGTTTTAGCATAATGATACTCCACTTAGATAATGAGCACTTTTTATACGTGTTTAGGATAATATTTAACAAATCTTATATCTGAATTGCAATAAGAAAAAGGCCGGTCGCCTTCGCGACCGGCCTTTGTAAATTCTGGCCAAAGATATACTTTTTCAGCTTATTTTACGCAGACTTTGCTTTTTTTCTGCATATTATGGAAGTATTTCCAACTCTGAAAAGTCAGTTTCCACAAAATCTTCTGGCAAACCGAGACCGTCTGATAAACCCACAATACCATTATTAGCTGCGACATCAAGCCAGGAAAGCCGTATTCTTCCGTCAAAATACATTTCGACCTGGAAGGTATTAGTATCGCTGCTGTTGTATTCAGGAACATTCTTCCATGTTACAGCCGCACGGTCTGCAAATTGTTTCCAGCTGATTGAACCATTAAAAGTCGGATTGAAATCCGCGAAAAATACGGATATACGCATTGTATCAAAATGGTCAGGCAAAGCATCTGAATAGTCGTTATCTCCTTCGGTAAATGTTATGTAACCGTTACTGCCGATATAGAAGCCTCCAAAACTGTTGCCGTATATGGACACTGTAGCACCGTTATTTAAGCTTACGAACTGATTATCGTCATCGCCCAGCGATAAGTATATACCACTGTTGGTATTGGTTGGTAGTGCTATAATCTCTTCCAGGTAAACACTGTAGGATATACCGTCTGGAGTAGGTGTGAACATAATTGATTTATTCGATAAGTCGAAGGCATTATTTAAAGGAAGAAAAAACTGCTCGGCCATATACTTAAGTGTTATTGTTGGTGGTACTGATTCGTCTATCTCTGAAAGGTCTGTTTCTTCAAAGTCATCCGGTACACCGAGACCCTCTGATAATCCAACGATACCGTTATCAGCTGCGACCTCAAGCCAGGAAAGCTGTATTCTTCCGTCGAAATACATTTCAACCTGGAAGGTATTAGTATTGCTGCCGCTGTATTCAGGGACATCCTTCCATGTTACAACCACACGGTCTGTCAATTGTTTCCAGCTGACTAATTCACTATTGGATGGATTAAGGTCCTCGAACAATACTGATATGCGCAGTGTTTTAAAATGGTCGGTCAGATTTTCTGAATGGTCATCATCTCCTTGGGTGAAGGTTATGTAACCGTTGCTGCCTACGTAGAAGCCCCCAAAGCTGCTGCCATATATGGACACTCTAGCCTGGTTCATTAAGCTTACAAACTTGTTATCATCATCACCGAGCGATAGACTTGTACCCCCGTCAGGTTTGGTTGGTAACTGTGTAATCTCTTCCAGGTAAGCACTATAGGATGTACCGTTTGTTGTAGGTGTAAACATAATTGATTTGTTTGACAAATCAAAGGTATCGTCTTCAGAAGAAAACCACTCGGTAATCTGCTTGAATGCTGTTTGAGGTGCTGGTAGTGCGTTTATCTCAGAAAGGTCTGTCTCTTCAAAGTTTTCTGGTACACCGAGACCTTCTGATAGGCCCACGATACCGCTATCAGCTTCAACCAAGAGCCAGGAAAGCTGTATTCTACCGTCGAAATACATCTCAATTTGGAACGTATTAGAGTTACTGCTGCCGTATTCAGGAACATTCTCCCATGTAACAACTGCACGGTCTGCCAGTTGCTTCCAGCTAACATTCCCGTCTGCGGACAGATTAAGATCATTGAACAATGCTGATATGCGTGGTGTGTCAAAATGGTCCGTTATATTTTCTGAATGGTCATTATCTCCTTCAGTAAATGTTATATAACCGTTACTACCGACATAGAAGCTCGTAAAGATGTTACCGTATATGGCTACTGTAGCTTCGTCATTTAAGCTTACGAACTGATAATCATCATCACCCAGCGCAAGGTTTGTTCCTCCAACAGGGTTGGTAGGTAACTGTATAATTTCCTTGAGATAAGCACTATACGCAGTACCGTTTGTAGTAGGTGTGAACACAATTGATTTGTTTGAAAGGTCAAAGGCGTCGGCTCCTGAAGAAAACTGCTCGGCGATATACTCAAGTGTTGTTGCTGATGGCGGCGGTGGTACTGGCTGTGTATCTATTTCTGAAAGGTCTGTCTCTTCAAAGTCTTCCGGCACACCGAGACCCTCTGATAGTCCAACGATACCACTATCAGCTTCGACCACGAGCCAAGAAAGCTGTATTCTTCCATCGAAATACATTTCAACCTGGAACGTATTGTAGTTGCTGCCGCTGTATTCGAGGACGTCCTCCCATGTCACAACCGCACGGTCTGCTAATTGTTTCCAGCTAACCTGTCCGCCTGCAGACGGATTAAGGTCATTGAAAAATACTGATATGCGCAATGCATCGAAATGGTCGAACAAAGTATCCGAATAATCGTTATCTCCTTCGGTAAAGGTAATATAGCCGTTACTGCCTACATAGAAGCCCGCAAAGCTGTTACCGTATATGGCTACTGTAGCTTCGTCATTTAAGCTTACGAACTGATAATCATCATCACCCAGCGACAGGCCTGTACCACCGACGGGCTCGGTTGGTAGCTCTGTAATCTCTTGCAGGTACGCACTATAAGATGTACCATCTGTAGTAGGTGTGAATACTATTGATTTGTTTGACAGGTCAAATGAATCGCCTGCAGAGGAAAACTGCTCAGTAAAATATCCAAGTACTGGTGACGGAGGTGCTGGTAGCGGTTCTATTTCAGAAAGGTCTGTTTCCTGAAAGTCTTCCGGCATCCCGAGACCCTCTGACAAGCCAACAATACCGTTGTTAGAATCAACCTCAAGCCAGGAAAGCCGTATTATACCATCAAAATACATCTCAATCTGGAGCGTATTGGTGTTTGTGCCGCTGTATTCTGGAACGTTCTCCCATGTCACTACCACGCTGTCTGGCATTTGCTTCCAGCTGACCGCTCCGCCTGCGGTTGGATTGAGGTCATTGAACAATGCTGATATACGCAGTGTGTCAAAATGGTCGGGCAAACTATCTGAATAGTCGTTATCTCCTTCTGTAAAGGTTATGTAACCATTGCTACCGACGTAGAAGCTCGTAAAGCTGCTGCCGTATATGGACACTGTAGCTTCGTCATTCAGGTTTACAATGTGAAAATTATCATCGCCAAGTGCCAACTGTGCACCTCCGGCAGGGTCGGTTGGTAGCTCTGCTATTTCTTCAAGGTAAGCACTATAGGATGCACCTTCCGTGTCAGGTGTGAATATTATTGATTTGTTCGACAAATCAAAGGCATCATCTTCAGGAGAAAACTGTTCGGTAAAATAGTCATCTACCGGCGGCGGTGGAGGTGGCGGTGGTGATTCAGTCGAGCCGATATAATCCTCGTTCGATATATCTAAGGTTACGTTATCGTATGATCGAGATTCCGGTTGAAAGTTATAATTACTTTTACTCGGCGTAGCTGTTCCTGACCAGCCACTCGGTACACTTCTCATGTAAAAACCGGCACTATTTGTGGTTGTGCTGCCGCCATCGTTGCTGAAAGTCAGGATTACATCACTAATTCCCGAACTGTCTCCGGTCCGTACATACCCGGAAATAGTCACAGAAGGAGGTCCGCTCATAACATTAAAGCTGTCCAGATAAATTGAGCCTGGAAAATGAGAAAATAAAATCCATGTACCTT
>CAZJIR010000218.1:0-5465 GCA_964546095.1 uncultured Pirellulales bacterium | reverse complement strand
AATATAGCCATGATTTAATCCTGATAATGCACCCACACAATTTGAACCATCTACCTTAATTGAAACATTTTCCAAACCGAGGTTAAGTATCTGAGCTTCCTCACCTGTTTTACCAAACAGGCCGAGCATACCCCCTGTGCCACCACGAATAGTCAGATGCTTGATACTGTAACCATTGCCATTGAAACTTCCATTAAAGGCGGGCACTTCAGGGTATGTCGTCTCCCCAACACGTGGAGCAATTACGGCCCGGGTAAAGACCTTCCCACCGGGGAGATTCGGGTCCAGGTCGATGTCGTTGACAAGCACGAAGTGCTTGTCCAGCAGGTTTGGATCCGAGCCGATTGAGATAAGCTGTTCAGCCGTGGCAACCTGGTAAGGATTTTCAGGTTCTCCTGTGCCACCGCCGAATTGGGCCTTCACCTCGCGGCAGAATAAGATAGCGGCAAAAAGTCCGAACAATATCATTGTTTTACTGGTTTGTTTGGACTGCTTTAGATAACGGATAGTTTTAAGTAGATTAGCCATTTTAGTTCATCCTCCGGCACATGAACCGAATGATTTATTTCTTAAATCTAAATAAGCATAACATTTATTAAGGTTGCAGTCAAGCTTTTTCCGACAAATGAGGTTTTATACCCGATGAGCATAAAAAAGCCAAAAAAGGCTGGAAAAAGAATTGCGTCTGGTATATCGTATTGCGAATAGAAAAATCATAGGAATCTGTGAATGAGATTTATACTTATCGATAAGGTTGTTTCGCTTGACAGCGGCAGGGAAATAAAAGCCGTCAAGAGTGTTTCTTTGGCTGAGGAATATCTGGCCGACCATTTTCCTACGTTTCCGGTGCTGCCCGGCGTTTTACTGCTGGAAGGGCTGATTGAGTCGGCATCTTGGCTGGTGCGCCAGACAGAAAATTTCGCTCACAGTATGATATTGCTTGAACAGGCAAAAAATGTAAAATATAGGAGTTTCCTGGCGCCCGGTGCCCAGGTGGAATACACGGTCCAGGCAAAGGCCATCGAAGAAAACGTCAGTAGCTTTACCGGTTTTGGCTTATCGGAAGGTCAGAAGATTGTCGAGGCTCGATTCGGGCTTAAGCACTTTAACCTGGCCGACGAGAATTCGGCGATGGCGGCTATTGATGCTAAGATAATCGAAAATATGAAGAAGCGATGGAAATTATTAGGTAGTGGATAATTTATTACCTGACACTGGGCGGTAATAATAAATGTAATACTAAATTGAATACAGGAGGTAATAAAGTATGGCAATGAGTCGGGATGAGATTTTACAGCAGGTTCAGGAGGTTCTGGTCGATGCGTTGGGTATTGACGATGATGAAGCCACAGCTGAATCGACCTTAATGGGAGATTTGGGAGCAGAAAGTATCGACTTTTTGGACATAGTATTTCGATTGGAAAAAGCATTCGAGATAAAAATCCCCCGCGAAGAATTATTTCCTGCTGAGAATCTGATGAATGAGGCTGATTTTGTCCATAACGGCAAATTGACTGAAAAAGGACTTGAAGTTCTTCGAGAGAAGATGCCGCACACCGACCTTACGACATTCGAGAGCGACCCTGATATTAATAAGTTAGGCGACCTGTTCACTGTCAATGCGATTGTCAATTATGTTGAAGGCAAACTTAATGCTTCTTAATGATATAAGTTGCTTTTAAGGTATTAGCGGCAGGATGGCTCAGAGTCAATCTGCCGCTAACTTTAATATAGGTGCCGGATGCGTTGGATATGGATAGATAAATTTGTTGAGTTTCAAAGCGGCCAACATGCCGTAGCGCTCAAGAATGTCACACTCGCTGAAGAGCATTTGCACGACCATTTTCCCGGCTTTCCCGTTATGCCCGAAAGTTTAATGATTGAAGCAATGGCGCAAACGGCAGGGATACTCGTCGGCGAGGCAAAAAAGTTTCAGGAAAAAGTCATTCTTGCTAAGGTTAAAAAGGCTGTATTTTTTAACTACGTAAGACCGGGCGATACGATAAAATTACATACAAAGATTGAATCCATCATATCCGAAGCGGCAAGCACCACCGGCAAAATCACATGTGGAGATAAGTTAATCGCAGAGATAGATTTGATGTTCAGCCATATAGACCAGAATCTTGCGGGCAAGGAATTCCCCCAGGAAAACTTCGTATTCAGTTCTGACACTTCCATATTCGAATCACTTCTTCGAGATGTAAGTTCGGGTCAGGTCGGTGCTAAAGTTGTCGATTCGGAGCAAGACTAATGAATTCCGCCCGCGTAGTAATAACCGGTCTTGGTGCTGTATCTCCGCTCGGATTAACCGTCAGCGATACCTGGGCGGGTCTCTGTGCCGGCCGTGTCGGGATAGATAAAATTACAGCATTCGACCCGGTGGGCTTTAGCTGTCAGTTGGCCGGCCAGGTTCCCGAATACAAAATACGAAAGTTTGTGCCGAAGACCTATCGCAAAGCTGTCAAATTGATGTCCAGAGACATCGAGCTGTCGGTTATGGCTGCCAATGAAGCCCTCATTCACGCCGGCCTTGTCACAAAGGCCATCGACCCGGAAAACATAAACATCGACCCGGAACGTATGGCAATCAACCTGGGTGCCGGCCTTATAAGCTGTGACCTTGTAGAATTGGCCCCTGCAGTAGCGGCCAGTGTTACCGATGGAAAATTTGACATTCATAAATGGGGCAAAGAAGGCCTTGAACAGGTCACGCCCTTGTGGCTGTTGAAATACCTGCCCAATATGCTTGCGTGCCATGTTGGAATTATTCACGATATTCAGGGCCCGAGTAATACTATAACCTGCGCCGAGGCCTCTGCGCATCTGGCGATAGCGGAGGCATCTCAGATTATCGCTCGTGGTAATGGCGATATCGCGCTGGCCGGTGGCACTGAGGCGAAGGTCAATCCGATAGTTATGATTCGCCAGTGCTTGTTGAAAAGGACTACCGACAAAAACAATGATGAGCCTGAATCTGCCTGCAGGCCTTTTGATGCCGATGCCAAAGGCTCGGTTTTCGGTGAGGCTGCCGGCGTGGTGATACTCGAAAATCTTGAAAAAGCCCGAAGCCGAGGCGCGAAAATTTATGCGGAAGTCGCCGGAACCGGTCACAGCAACAATATAAATCCCGTTTACGAAAATCTTGAGCCTGATGGCAAGGGTATTGAAATAGCGATAAATAAGGCAATGGCCGATGCCGGGATAGAGCCGGAAGCTTTGGATTTGATTATCCCGCACGGGACGGGAATACCTGCTGATGATTTGGCCGAGGCAAAGGCTATCCAGGCGGTTCTGGGCGAAGCGGCTAAAGAAATTCCTGTTTGGCCAACTAAGAGTATGCTGAGCAATACAGGTGCTGCAAGCGGCGTCATTGATGTTATCGCGGCAGTTTGTGCAATGACTGAAGGTAAGATACCCGCCGCTAAAAACTGTGATAGAAAAGCAGGCGGCTGTAACTTGGATATTTCGAATCAGCTACGGGAGAAAAAGATTCGTTATGCTTTGTGTTGCAGCTATTCATACGGTGGACAAACAGCTGCTTTGGTATTGAAAAAAATGAATTGAATATTCAATATTGAACAAGGAATGATTATTTAAATGCTTAAGAAGGACAAAACTAAACGAGTTGTAATAACCGGAATGGGAATTGTTTGTCCTTTGGGTCACGATGTTGAAACGCTTTGGCAGGCAATATTGGCCGGCAAGAGCGGCGTGGCCAAAACCACCATTTTCGATGCTTCGACCTATCCCACTACATTCGATGCCGAAGTCAAAGATTACGACTTCGCAAAATATACAAATCACCCTCAATTGCACAAACACGGCAATCGCGGTTCCAGTTTTGTCCTTGGCGCAGCGAATCAGGCCTGCAAACAGGCCGGGATTGATATTGAAACCGATGAGCCGGCTGATGGAATAGACCGCAGTAGGTTAGGTATTTACCTGGGTGCAGGCGAAGGCTCTGTCGATAATGATGTTTTCTTCGCAGCAATAGCCGAAGCGTGGGATACCGAAAAAAATGAAATGGACTGGGGCCAATGGGCAAAAGTTGCTTTCGGCAGGATGGACCCGATGTGCGAGCTTGAGCAGGAGCCGAATATGCCTGCTGCTCATATCGCAATGCTCGCTGGTGCGCGCGGGCCGACAAGAAGCTGCCTGACCGCATGCGCAGCCAGTACTCAGGCCTGCGGTGAAGCAACAATGCTTATCCGCAGAGGCGATGCGGATATAATGATTGCAGGGGGTGCGCATTCGATGATACATCCTCTGGGGCTTATGGGATTTAACCGCCTTACCGCCCTTTCGACGAGAAATGATAGTCCCGAAACGGCCTCAAGACCGTTCTCAGCTACCCGAGATGGATTCATTCTTGGCGAAGGCGCTGCTGTTCTTATCCTCGAATCATTAGGCTCTGCGAAGAAAAGAGGAGTTGAAATTTTAGCTGAGGTCATCGGCTACGGCAGCAGTTCCGATGCATTCAGGATTACCGATATGCACGAAGAAGGCAGAGGTGCGACGCAGGCGATAAACGCGGCACTTGCCGATGCCGATATTAGTTATAAAGATATTGATTACATAAACACTCACGGCACAAGCACAATGGAAAACGACTCGATAGAGACCAAGGCAATCAAAGCGGTTTTCAAAGAAGAAGCGAAAAATACCCCTGCCAGCAGTGTCAAGAGTATGCTTGGTCATCTGATTGGAGCGGCCGGAGCCGCCGAAATGATTACCTGCGTCCTGGCCATACGAGACAATATATTGCCGCCGACGATGAATCTCATAGACCGTGACCCTGAGCTTGATTTGGACTATGTGCCCAACGAACCGAGAAAATGTCGGGTTGATGTGGCGATGAATGAATCCTTCGGATTCGGCGGCCAGAATAACGTGGTAATCATTAAAAGATTTGAATAATTTTCATGATTGTTTGGTGCGGGTTATATTACCGCCGTCTTGCAGAATACGAATTTAATTTGACGTCAGTTTGTTGGGAAGATACACTTTGCTTAATATGAAGTACGAACGTTCCGACTCGGTAACAAATGGGATAGAAGTAATGCGTAAGGAGAGAAAATGGAAAAGTCACTTATCCTAAATCTGGTTCTCGCCTTTTTCACATTGAGCATCTGTGGATGCCAGACTTCCGGACTTGGGCCTTCCGATGAGCAGATTATCAGCACCATGATGGCTGATTGGCAAGCGGCGATTATCGCCGAGGATTTGAACCGGCTCATGGCGACGTATTCTGAGAACTACGTTTCTGAAAGAGGGGACAGCAAGGACTCGATGCGAGATTGGATGGGAAGGGCTTTCGATGAAGGAATTATGGATAGCGTCGAGGTCAAGATTGAAAATGCCCAGGTGACTATTGCAGGTGACGAGGCTACATTCGGTCCTGTTGAATTCGTCTCCGAGAGAGGAACATTCGTGCTCGATTACAAATTTCAGAAAGAAAACGG
>CAZJIR010000217.1:0-5506 GCA_964546095.1 uncultured Pirellulales bacterium | reverse complement strand
TTCTCCCATTTACAGACTTGTGTGTTGAGACGGCGAAAACCAACAAAACTATCCCAAGAATGGATAAAGGAACAGTCAACTTTAGGAACCTTCTGAAAAGTGATAAGGACTTTTTGTCTGATTCTGGCCCCAGAATAAAGGTGGGCTCAAATTTATTCACAACCTGGCAGGGTTTTGTGACTTCAACGATTAATGAATAAACCTTTTCAATGTCTAAATGGCGATGACCTGAGTGGTCCGTTGCCTGATATCTAACATGAAACGGGTATGACCACGCATTAACATCATTGGGGCCGAATACACCGGAATCGAAAACCTTGTCTTCTTCGAGTATCTTCCAGGACACACTAAAATCAATCGCAGATTTAGAAAATGACTCTTGAAGAATATCCGGGGGTACATATGCACCGCCTAAATGGGTCTTTTTGAATTCAGATAGCAAGGGGCCGCGCATTCTAAGTTGGGGGCTGCCCATCAGAGTTCTGGTCGGCTGAAAGCTCTCTTGATATATATTCATTGCGCCAAAATCAATAGGAAGCGCTATACTCCATGATTGCATTCTTCTCTGGTGGCGTGCGCATAACCAAAAGGGTACTTGGACTGACAACGCTACAATCAACAGTGAAGTTCCGAGGATACTAAGAAGCACCGCTTGAATTCTTGGACTATTACGGAATGTTTGTAACATTATTCATTCCTAACTATTGATTATATGGTTCCTATTGCTCGCTCGTTAATAAAAAATCTACCCTGCTTAGACAGAAATTTCAAGTAAAAATACTTACCCCCAAAACATGCAAAAATAATTGTGGAATCCCTTAGGGATGACTTCCTCAGTTTTGCCTTTTAATTCCCCCCCAGTCCTATACCCTATTAGGTATCTCATTCTTTCAAGGGGCCAGTATAGAACACCTCTATAATTCCATTCAATAATCTCAATACTCCTTCCTTTATTTTGCTTTCAATTATTTATCCCTGCTACCGAGAAAAACCACTTTTTAGTACATCTAAATAACACTATCTTATTACAAAATTTCAGAGCCGATTGTCTGTTTAATGCCGATTAGGTCCTAAAACAATTTTATTTTTAGCCGGGTAGCGGCACATACCAGAAAAAGTTCAGCCATTACGTGATATCATAGTTAAAACTCTTGACTTTTGTACGCCAATAGGATAAACTTGTCTTTGTAAGTAGTTTCGGGGGGTATCAAAATCGGAATGGGGGGGTTCTCAAGTTTCCCCAATTGAGCACCCAAGACAAACCTGTTGGTACTCTGGACTTGCAGATTAGATTCAGGTGCCGGGTTTGCGTTAAGAAAACGAATCGTCTGCTGTTACCGCGAGTGGTTTACAGCAAGACATGAATAAACCTTGGGAGGGAAATGATGAAGCTGAAGTTGGTAAAGATATCAGCAGTTTTTTGTGCAGCAGTTGTTTTGCTTCTGCCCTGTGTAACACAAGCGACCCCTGTAGGTACTGTGGATATAGCACATAATGGCTTTGGAGCACACGACCTAATGCAGATTTGGGCCGGGGGGCAAGAGGGTATTACCGGCTATGCCGGTGTTGATATGCTCGAAAAGACAAACGGCACAAATGAAGGTAAAACCTGGTCGGATGGTCCTATCGGTGCCTTCTGTATAGAATGGGCGGAGCTGAGCTCAAGCAGTACATTGACATACGATGTAATGATGCCGGAAGACGGGCCTATACCCACCACCCTTTTAGGAGGGACAATGGGTCTAACCAAATCCAAATATCTCCAGGAACTATGGGGCAGGTACTTTGACTCATCCTGGGTTGGAAGCGGTTCATTTAGTTACGAGCAAAATACCAAAGCTGCGGCTTTTGCAGCGGCCGTATGGGAGATAGTTCATGAGGACCTTCCGTTAAGCTCATCAGGCTGGGATGTTACGGTCGACGGTACGGCCGGTGAGCGTGGTTTCCGCTGCGAATATTTCGGTGCGGATTTAGCCAACTACATGTTACACACTCTGGATGGCACCGGCCCAAGAGCAGACCTGCGAGTTTTTTCCTACAACGGACAACAGGACTACATTGCAATGGTTCCGGAACCAACAACAATAGTCCTACTCGGATTCGGCGGTGTGCTGAGCCTTCTGAGAAGGAAAAACAGAGCAAGACATAAGACAAAATAAATTGGAGAGTTTTGATGATTTTATCCACATTTATACTAATGGTATCTTGCGGCGGATTGAAAAACTTATGGATGGGAAAAATGTTTTTTATCAACCTATTTAATATGAACAATCAAGAACGAAAAGTCAATCTTAGCAGTTAACGGCAGGAAGGAGGGGCTTAAAAAAAGAAATTTGCAATTAAACCAACGGAATAAATCAAAGCCAATGGATTTTTGAAAAAAAGCTGCCAGGAATGCCGGGCAGCACAAAGAAGAAAACGGATAGAAATTTAAGAATATATAAGTATTTAGGGGGAAAAAATGAAAAAGTTAGTAATGATGATTTTCGCCGGTACCCCGGCATTCGCAACACCAGCAATCGAATTCAGTCCCGATTCAAACACGGGAGGCAGCTGGTATTACGACGGGGCCGGCACACTTAGCTTTAATCAGTATATTACTGTTGATGCCGGAATGGGCAGTAATGCCGATGCCCTGACCGGCGCTTTGGTGTATTTACCGACTCTAACTGTAAGCGGAAGTGGTGATACCTATGATGTCAAACCAATAGGCAGTCCAACCATTATGATAACAAGCGCCGACAAGAGCGCTATTTACATGATGGGAACCCTTGGTTCAGGCGACTTGATTACGGTTGGTACCGTAGCTGCAGGTTACAGCAGTTTTATGACAGATATTACCAACCTGGTAATAACAGACGCCGGTAAGCTCCTTGGTTCTGCTGCGCTGAATAATATCCTTTATTCGCAGACTCTGGGACTTGATTTTGAACTTTCAATGCAGGGTGGAAGCGGAACCAATTATCGTACCTTTGCCCAGATGTTAGCCGGTGGGTATGCCGGCGGCAACGGATTCAGCGGCGCTATGTCAATTCCTGAGCCGGCAACGATTGCTTTGCTTGGTCTCGGCACATTGGCTTTCTTAAAGAAACGTAAGGGGTAACTTATTATGTAGCAACAACTACGGGGGCTGTAGGTGACATGCTTACAGCCCTTTTTACGCCGTTTTATGAAGCAGGAGGCAGAAAAATCTTTTCGCCATCGGTTAATAAAAAGACCCGCTGCCCCATGCAGTGTGCTTTGACGGATTTTTTTCTGTTTTTGATAGTTTTTAGTTTGCGGCGAAAAAACCTATAGTATAATGATTCGGTATTTTGGTTGGAGGCGTGACATGCAAAAATTAGGACGTATCTGGAGAAGGTTTTGCAAATTGTGGCGGGCAAGCGGAAATCAGCAATCCGGGATTGATTCCCATAAATGGGAAAGCAAACTCGAGATTTACAGAAGTTTATCAAAAGAACATTATTGATTTCCTGAGATAAAAGACAAGTGCTGCGAGTATCCCAGCATGTCCGTAATTGTTCAGCTTGTCCTTGGGGAGGTGCAATTTTGCGGAAAATGATGATTCGACCGTAAAAAAATCACCAAAAATCCATAGCGATTTACACAGATTTATGCAGTTTTTGTATTCAAGCAACTGCAATCGTGAGTGAATAATTTATTTAAGGGCAAAATAAACACCCCTACTGCTTCGCTCCCGCCAAACAAAACAGTGGGGATTACAGACCCCAGTCCTTGGAATCCTTTACAAATCTATTTTGCATGATTAAGCCTAATATTGTCGGCACTATCAAGGCAAGAGGCAAAAACCATTTCCGAGTAAATACCATTTCTTCTACACCATATTTGGTCGATGGATAAAGGTATAAGAGCGCCAGTAATCCAACAACCATCAACATACTGCCGCCAAGGCTGGAAAAGAGCATAACTGCAATTTTAAAGATGATAAATGATATCATACCGCCAGCAATCATGCCGATAAGTGCTCCGGCCATGATGTACCTTTCAGTTAATCCACAAGCGTACCATATTCCGGAGGAGAGTATTCCGCCAGCCATCGCACCCAATATACAAACAGACCATCGCATTAATGGTACTGAAAGAACGGCCAGCAGTAACATTCCTATCAGCCCTCCCCAGAGCTGGCTGTTCAGCCCGACTATCTGTTTGGTTACTGATATGCCAATAAACAAGCCTAACAGCGCAAAGCTGATTACGACCAACACTTTGAAGACCCGCCATCCATAGCACAAACAAACTACACCAAAAGATATAAAGGTTATGGCTTCAATCAGATTGAGAGAAATAATATATTTCCAAAAGGTATCTATCGGTACAACTGCATCCGATGCCCTGGGGGCTGCAGTTTCATACGCCTGTGCAAGAACAGTAACGCAATCCATTATCCGTCTCCTTAATTTTATTGTCCTGGTTTCTTTGTGTTAAACCAAAGGTACGTTATGAAGCTCGCCATTTCTCCTGTGTCTGATGGGGTTGTTGTTTAACCTTGGCCGTTTGTTTTTTTCCCGCCGAGCTTTTTTTCTGACGTTGACAAAGTAATAATTGCTCAAAGGTACCAAAAGCAGTCATCGCCAGAAAAACGATTGCATAGTACGATTGTTTGCTGCAAATGATACGGACAGGCACAGCACCTTTATATAACAACAGTAAAATCAGTCCGGCGAAAATGAGCACCGTTCCCAAAATCGAAAAGCACAAAGCTGAAGCAACGTTTTTGAATAAAAATCCAACTACCATAAAAATTAAAGCCAAGACCATTATTATAAGCCCGTCAAATACCGGCATTTGTAAACAAGTTTGTTTTATTTTCCGGACGGCGTTAACTATATAAGCCTTCATCTTCTCTGCACTTTCGCGAATGCTAAGTGCTGAGCTTTGAGCCGATACCTGGTCTGAACTTATCGGAGTTAGCTCCTGTGTATTTTCAACGTAGGGCCCGGCTAAAATGATAAAGGTAAACACCATCGCCAGAATACCTGTAATTATGGCTATAAAGAGCCTTTCAAATATTATTGCGATAACTGCAGCCAAGGCCGCTGAAAACGCCGCTGAGATAAAATTTCGGCCGACTATGAAAAACCCGCACATACTTCCAATAATCACGCCGACCACTGCGACTAAAAGTTTTCTAAAGCCAAGACCGCCAAGCCAGATAAACAGCCCTACGATAACACAGACCAGCCCCGGCCCTATTAAAACCAAAGGGCTCAGCCCTACATCTCCGCCAACGGCGGATTCGAAATCCTGCAAAATTTCAAGCATAACGCTTTTACAAAAAGTTCAAACGGATTGTTCGCTTATTTCTTATTTATCGACCTATTTGCACAAATTTCGTTAAATCGAAGGCTGCATGTTCGATATGAGGCCAAAAAAGGTGTTTTTTAGCGATCTCGTGCAGATTAATGCGGATGAGAGGAGTCGAACCTCCACGGGCCGAAGCCCACAGGCACCTGAAGCCTGCGCGTCTGCCAATTCCGCCACATCC
>CAZJIR010000216.1:2446-5616 GCA_964546095.1 uncultured Pirellulales bacterium | reverse complement strand
GCGGCAGGAATTCGAGCGCTCTCGAATATACAGGTTCATTTATTAATCTGGAGAGGAGCGGGTACGTCAAAGCGAGAACGCTACACAATGGACAGTGGAGCGCTTTGAACGAGGCATTGTTCGCTGTTGGGCCGGTCAAAGACGACCTCCGTATAACTGAAATCATGTACCATCCGTACGAAAGCGGCAATCCGAGCGACCCGAATACTGAATTTATCGAGCTGACCAATATCGGAGACCAAACTATCAATCTGAACCTGGTCAAATTCACCAACGGTATAGACTTTATCTTCCCGGATTTAGAACTTATCCCGGGAGGGTATGTCCTGGTGGTGAAAGATGAACCGGCCTTCTTAGATAAGTATCCATCGTTCAGCGGTCTTATCGCAGGCGAGTATTCCGGCTCGCTGGATAATGCAGGAGAAAGAGTAGAGTTAAAAGATGCTATAAGCCAGACGATTCTCAACTTCAGATACAGCGATAACTGGTACGACATTACCGATGGTGCTGGCTTTTCCCTCACGATAAGAGACCCATCAAGTGCTGACCCTGATCTCTGGTCTGATGAAGATAGCTGGCGTGCCAGCGCAGCTTCAGGGGGTTCACCAGGCTGGGATGATAGTGCAGATATACCATAGCTTTGTTCTGTGGTAATAAATGAATTATTAGCTCCTTCCCACGCAGGGGCGCCGGACTGGGTAGAGCCTCATAGCACAACCAGTCATACCATAAATATAGGGGACCAGTATGGGTCCCATACGCACTCCTTCCCCCCTAATACCCCTTAAAAAATTGAAACACATTTCGGAGAGCATTATGATTTATACGACCGGTTTACCTTGATGTTGGCCATTTTTGGATTTTGTTTATACACTAGTTTGTAAGCGCTTGATTTGCCTTGTTGTAAGTCTTTGTTTTCTTTGGGCTTGTTGTTTTCTGTCGGCTGACTCTTAATCAGCGGGTCACAGGTTCGAATCCTGTATCGCCCAATCAACAAAAGAGGCCACTTCTCAAAAAGAGAAGTTTTTTCTTGAACGGATGACCGCAGCAGGCAGGATTCGAACCTTAAAAGGGTGTGGGAAAAGTATTTTCTCACGTTGTCGGGGTGACAGGAGAGAACGAAGTTCTCGACACCAGAGGGGCAGAGCCCCTATGGGGAGCGAACGATAGTGAGCGACAGGTTCTAGGCCGAAGGCCGGAATCCTGTATCGCCCAGTTTTTCACCATTAAGTAATAAACGTGTGCTTCTCTTCTTCGTGTTAGGGTAATGTTCTCATCGACTGCTTGCGCAACTGATTGACTGGGGCCCGGTCATCGGTGAGTACTTTTGCATATTTATCAGGACGTAATTTGGGTCGCAGCCGCCTCGCCACCCATATCATATTAAATGCCGGCTTGAGCTCTTGTTGATGCACTCTCGCTCGACTCACAGCATCTTTATTGGTAAGTATCGGCGTCTTTGGTCCGAGTGCTACCAGTATGGCGTTATTGGAATAAGAACCAAGGAAGACCTGGCAACGCTCGAAGACAGCTAAAAAGGTTTTAAATTCCGCATCGAAAAGACGGTTTCTATAAAACACATTCGCGACCACAGCTCCATCATCGGAAAGAACACCTTTTACTTCCTCAAGGAATTCCTTTGTCATAAGGTGGAAGGGGATATAGTCGTTGTTAAATGCGTCTAAAATAATGAGGTCGTACTTTGGCACCGGATCGCGACGGAGTTGCTTTTTGATAAACATCCGGCCGTCAGCGATGTGAACTTTCAGTTTTTCATCTTCGCGAAACCTAAAAAACTGCTTTGCAATAGGTGGAATCTCAGGGTCTATTTCCACCACATCAATCTCAAGCTCGGGGAAGTAATAGCGCATCTCCCGGGGAATCACTCCGCCTCCGAGTCCCAGTACAAGTATTTTTTGGGGTTTCGGCTTATAGAATAATCCACTGAAGGCCAACATAGTGTATTCGAGCATATGTTCGCGTACGTTGCTGAGATTAACCTGGCTCTGTGCTTGAACAGGAGGTTGCCTGCTAAATCGAAGAGTTGCAACGGGGCCATTTTGATAAACGAAAATGCGTTGATACAGCGAATCCTTGTAATAAATAACTTGACCTAATCTTTGAGCGATAGCTAAGCTGATAAAATGATACTGCCAAAAAATCGTAGTAATTACGATCGAAATAAGAATCGCTTTGTGCGTTTTATTTTTAATGACAGGCCTTTTTCTTAAACATTTTATAATTTCGGTATGCTAAAAAGCATACGTTCGCACAGCAAACAGATAAGGGCTATTTACATAGGTCTGAATTATTATACCTCTTTTGATTCAGAAACAAGTTTGTTTTTCAGCATCGGTTCCTTTGTTTTCCCTTTTCCTTTAATACGCCACCTCTTTATATTCTGTGCGGAAGTTTGTAACAAAATTGTTCCACCCAGCGCCGCCAGGACAAATCCTGAAACATATATTGTTCGCCGTACGGAAAGAAGCACGAGGTAAAACGCAGTTATTATACAACCCAGGAAACTGGCCATAGTAGAAAACGCAAGCACCAAACCGGCACTATATCCGGAATCGCTTGCCTGTGTCGTGAGCCAGCGTACCATAGTGGGTGAAACCGTTCCAAGTAAAAGGGTCGGAACACCAAACAAAACAAGAGAAGCTAAAAGTGAGCCCCATTTCTCGTCTAATCCAGTATCGAATATCCCGTTACATACCGGCTTTATGAAAAAGGGCATTGCGCAAAGCCATATTCCTGATATTATAAGATTGATACTCAGCGTTCGCTTGTTGTGGGCTTTTCTGGAGAGCCATCCACCAACCATGTATCCTGATGATAGGCTGAGGAGAAAAACACCAATCACACTGCCGGTTACTACATACACGGCACTACCGAAATATGGAGCGAGAATTCTCACCCCGAGTATTTCCAGTTCCATTATAAACCAGCCACAGATACATGCGATAAAGATAGCAACAATGGCACGAGACTTGTGTCCATTTGCCCATTTCACTTTTGTTGTTGATTTGTGCTCCATTGGAACGGTGCTTTTAGATTTTTATTCTTGTCGAAAATAGCTATTATTAAACTGTTTATAAATCATTTTTTATCTGAGCGTTTACGTTAATTCTTTGCTGAATGGCTTCTACATAGGTATTGTGCATTTTTAT
>CAZJIR010000216.1:0-2436 GCA_964546095.1 uncultured Pirellulales bacterium | reverse complement strand
AAGCTCTTCATCATTTGCTGTAAAGACGTTTGTAAAAATAAATTCGGGCAGCCTCGATATGGAACGCTTTAGTTCCGGCAGATTCGTCGCTAATGTCCTGAATTTGCGGCCCCAGGCCTTTGTGGTCAGGTCGGACCTAACCAGACCGGCGAACAAGCTGATATCTGTTGATTCAGGTGTATCTGCGAATGGCCAGGAAAGCCATCCGTCGGTTAGTGAACGCGAAGCTTCAATTTCAGCGCTTAACCAATTGGCTTGTTCGTCCTCACTAAGATGAGGATGGTGTTGTGGCGCGCCGCCGCCATACCAGCCGTATTCACCTAACACAACCGGTTTTGAGGTATGACAGTAGGCCAAAATTGCTTGCAGGTAGTCTAAATTCTCGTCCCAGTTTTCTTTAGAACCGAATGGATTACCCAGAGTCGGATAAAAGTGGATTGTTACGAAGTCAAGCCATGAGGACTGACGATGAGGATTAAAAGCTGAGTAACGATTTGGATTGCCGTGGCGAATTAGTGGATATGACCATTGAATGTAGCCTACGGTTATAAGGTGCGTTGGGTCAGCCTTGCGGAGAGCCTCAACCTGACGGCGTACCCACTGGTCGGCTAAATATTCTCGAAAGCGCTGCCAGTCGCGCAACCTGGGATTTCCAGCATCAGGTTGGTTTGTGGGCACAACTACTTTATCCCATTTATCTGATTCTGTAAGCTCATCGCCCCAGGCGATTTTAAGCGCATCCCAATTTCCGTAGGTCCTCTGGAGCCATGCATTCCACTGAGGAAGCCATTGTTCGACAAACCATGGTAAGTGGGGTTCGTTCAAAAGGTCCCAGGCAAAAATGGCCGGCTCGTTTCGATATCGCTGGCCTACGACATCCCAAAAGCGTTCCAGCGCTTGTAATGCCGGCTCGCCTGCGAAACGGTCCGGTTTCCAATACGAAGGCTGGCCTTCCCAGTGATCAGGGCCGGTTAATATAAGTCGGATATTTGTCTCGCGCGCAATTTTAATGAGTGTATCAAGTTTATTAAGGGCTTGTTCCTCGACAGTATCGACATTTGGTTGAAAACTGCCGGCGGTAAGAAAAATACGTGCGCAATTAACACCAAGTTCATTCATAACCTTAAAATGCTGCCGCACCTTTTCGGCGTTAAATTGTCGCCATATTTTCGGCGCCCAACCAGTGTGAGGGTCGTAGTAGTTCGTGCCAAAAGGTATATAGTAACGGCCGGAATCACGCTCCATAAAACCACAACCATCGGGTGTTACGACTATTTGTTGCATATTCGAAGGTTCTGCGGCGCTGCATATATCAAGTGCCCAAATAGCAATGAAAATCCCTGCAATTAGAAATTTGGTTCTTTTAAGAAATGATGGAACTAACTTCGTATAACGGCCCACCTTTCGTTCCCCGTGTCGGCTTCTTTAATCATTGCTTATGATAGATTCTTTTATCCGCAGAAATCAGCCCCTCAAATATTCAATTCTGAGTCGCCTGTTTTGTTTTCGGAACCGGTTGTTAATATGCGCTCCAGAGATATAATATTTGCGGCGTACTAAGTTCGTATAGCGTGGCTCTGTTGAGTTTTAATAAGTTCGGCTTGCGGTAACTAAAAAAGTCGGCTAAAGAAAACGGTTTGCGGTATTGCACAACCCTGGCATCCCTGATTCCCGCCAGTGATTTGACCAGCTTTATTGCCTCATCCTGATAGCCAATTTCATCTATAAGTTTTTCTTCAAGTGCCTCCTTGGCGCCAAAAATACTGCCGTCGGCCAATTGCCTGACATCATCTTCTGATAGTGATGTTCTTCGACCCTCTGCCACTACCTCCACGAATCTTTCGAAAGCAGGCTTAATTAGTTTATCTTGAATGTATTGAATTTCTTCCTCTGTGGGTGCCCTGAAGGAGCTGGGCCAATCTTTTTTCAGGCCTGATTTGATGGTAACCGGTATAACACCGAGCTTTTCTTCTAACAATTCCCTGACGACAAGGTACCAGCTTATAACACCGATAGAGCCGGTAATCGTAGTTGGCTCAGCTATTATTTTCTCACATGCTACCGATGTGTAATAACCTCCCGAAGCAGCGACGCCCTGCATAAAAGCGACTACCGGCTTTTTTTGCTCCTCACGGAACTTGCTGATTTCCTTATAGATTTGGTCACTGGCTGAAATAGTCCCTCCCGGTGAATTTACGCGGACAATAATACCCTTGACGTGTCTATCATTTCGAGCGGCTTCTAATTGATTATAGACATCATTGGCTAATTCACCGTGTATTATTCCCTGAACCGTAATCATCGCTATCTTAGTTCTTGCCGGTCCTTCCCGTATCACTTCTTCGGTAAGGATGGCTCTTTGTCCTGTTGCCAGGATAGCAACTATGCCGATTAACATTAGAAATAATACGATATTTGCCAGAACTGAGAAAGCCA
>CAZJIR010000215.1:0-5678 GCA_964546095.1 uncultured Pirellulales bacterium | reverse complement strand
CTTCCAAGCAACAAGTATAAGGCACTAAAGCAAGAGTATTACCATTTCTGTTTGTTGCCATTAATGTTAATGGCCATAGGAGAGTTTGAGAAGGCTCAGCGATATCTTAAAAATGGCTCAATGCCACATTTGACTCACGAGGACATTGACGGCTACGTAGCAAAACATGCGAGAAGTCGTGCTGTCATAGGTTATTGTGAATTTCTTAAACTACTGAAAGATGAGGTTGAAAGTAACGAAGACTTTATTAGCTTTTTACGGAAATTCAAAAAGATAATTAACAACTTTTTGAAAATTGACCAAAAATCTACATGGTCAGTCTATCACGAAGCTGAGGAAAAAGGTCAGATACACAAAAAAATCATCCAACTGCAACAATTCTTTAGAGAAAATAAGAATTGCAATGTCTTAGATATAGGTTGTGCTGCAGGTTTCTACTCTGTATTAGCAGCAAAAAATGGGTTGGAAGTGGTTGCTACTGAGGTGGACCAACCCGCCTTGGATTATACATACTTGATATCTAAACAAGAACAACTCCAAATAACTCCAGTGCTGAGAAATATTTTAGGCCACAACGATAACTTTGATAACAACAGTTTCGACATAGTTATTGCAGGTGCTTTGGTACATCATTTGGCTTTCACACAAAAAATGTCTTTGGATGAGATTGTCGAAGGTATATCAAAATATTGTAACAAATATTTGATCATAGAATATATTAACGAAAATGACACTTTTGTAAAGCAGCATATTAACAGCTATCAATTTGAATACTCGCTAGATAGATTAAAGCTGGCTTTGTCAAATTCTTTTTTAATCGAACGAATTGTGGAGTCAACATCTAATAACAGAACACTCTTACTTTGTGCAATGAAGAGTTCTCAAACTTCCGGACGTAAACCTTATGAATTCTGTAAAACCGATTCAACCAAACCTGTATCTAAAAAATTTGGTTTTGACCGCGGCCAGCCTATAGACCGTTATTATATTGAGAATTTTCTGAATGAGAACAAACACCTCATACGGGGACGAGTGCTGGAAATTGCAGATAACACATATACTGAAAAATATGGAACAGGAGTAACACAAAGTGACATTCTTAACGCAGTTCCATCACCCAACGCCACTATAGTGGGTGATTTGGCAACCGGTGAGAATATTCCTCATGATGTGTATGACTGTATAATATTAACACAGACCCTGAGTTTTATTTATGAAGTTCGCTCTGCTATTAAAAACGCTGCTAAAGCACTAAAACCCGATGGAGTTTTACTCTTAACGGTGCCGGGAATCAGCCAGATTTCACGTTATGATATGGACCGGTGGGGAGAATACTGGCGATTCACCGACAAATCTCTGAAAATGCTTCTCGCTGAAGCTATACCTCAGGAAAATATTCAAGTCGAGGCACATGGAAATGTTGCCGTAGCCAAAGCCTTTCTTGATGGCCTTGCGCTTCACGAGCTACCAAAAGATGTCATGGACTACAAGGACAACGACTACCAGGTTCTTTTAACCGCACGGGTTTGC
This sequence comes from uncultured Pirellulales bacterium, assembly GCA_964546095.1. GTDB lineage: Bacteria > Planctomycetota > Phycisphaerae > Sedimentisphaerales > Anaerobacaceae > NIOZ-UU13. The sequence goes on along the minus strand of CAZJIR010000215.1, from coordinate 4,148 downwards.
AAAACAGCACCGAATACTATCTTCGACTTAACCAACGACCCAGAGAGAAGAAATAAGGGAATATTAAAAGCACCTTTAGTGTTGCTTTATCACCGCGTTGCTAACGACCCTATTGATTCTCAGTTGCTGGCAGTATCACCGGAAAACTTCGAAGCACATCTTAAGGAATTAGCTGAAAATTATAGAGTTCTGCCTCTCTATCAGCTTCTCAAAGAGGCCAGTATAGGCCGATTACAGTCGGATACATTGGCTATTACATTTGATGACTGCTATCTGGATAACCTGACAAATGCGGTACCATTACTTGAGAAATATGGTTTACACGCCACCATCTTCGTTGTCTCAGGTATGGTAGGCTCTCTGAATGAATTTTGGTGGGACGCCTTAGAACGAATCTTTCTCACAAATCATCCTTTACCAGTCCTGTTAAGTATACAGGATTCACAAGGAATACTTGAATGGGACCTTAGTACTCCATCAAATCGACTAAAAGCTTACGATGAACTTTGCGAATTGCTTCGCGTGCTCCCATTTGCAAAAATCGATGAAATAATTAAACAGTTGTCGCTTTGGGCCGGAATTACACGAACCGCCAGAAGCACACATCGGATTGTCAATGAGCAGCAATTGAAATCATTAGCTTCTTCGGCTTTGGTTGAGATAGGCTCTCACTCGATTACACATACAAGACTGAGTTCATTATCACCGCAACAACAGGAGTATGAAATTCGGGAATCAAAACGACAACTCGAATCAATCATCAATAAACCTGTCCGCCTGTTCTCTTATCCTTACGGCACTCCTGCAGATATCACTCAAGAGACAAGCGGGATCTTAACCCGAGCAGGTTATGATGCAGGCATAGCCAACGTACAGGGTAGTTTAGTATCCCCTGTGGATATGTATGTAGTGCCCAGGAAGCTCGTTAGAAACTGGTCGGGACATATGTTTGCCCAGTGGTTGAGAGATGGGGACAAGGCAGGCTTAGCGGCTAAAACTCTTTCTGAAAGGGCACAAAGGATTATCAACTATCAGTCTCTGCTCACATCAAAAGAAAGACAAACGATTCGGCCTTAATTAGCAAATCTTGACCGTTCACTTAACTACAGCCCTATTTCATATTTAACAAGGCAGGATTTGAGGAAAGCGGAAAAATTTTCCGCCCCGTATAAGATAACTACATCTTCAAGCACCTCAAATATAGTATCCACACCACAAAACCAGCATTTTCAGGCCAAATACGTGGATATTCGGCAAAAATGCTGCGGCAACCTATTCTGGTACGATTATTGCTCATAAGTATTACAACCGATTGCTGCGCTTACAGTATGTACTCTCGGCAATGTTGAAGCCCCGGCAGCTTTCGAATATTTATGTTGGATAAGATTTAATAAAAATGGTTTGAACCATGAAAAAAAGACAAGAACTTTCTATCGTCCATATTAACACACATGACCTTGCAGGCGGAGCTGCAAAGGTCGCCTGGCGGCTTGCAGAAGCACAGCGCAATGCCGGACATAATTCAAGAATGCTTGTCGGGACAAAAAACAGCAACTCAGAACACTCTTCGGCTTTTCCTATCGAACCTGACCCGGCCCGGCAATCATATTGTAAAGAGAATGGGCAATTATTCTACGACCTCCAGGGAAGTCACAAACTGATATCAAATCCCATTGTGAAATCCGCCGACATTTTACATTTACATAACCTTCACGGAGGCTATTTCAATCCTTTCTCTTTATCAGCTCTATCTCATCTTAAACCGCTTGTCTGGACATTACACGATATGCAGTCAATAACCGGACATTGCGCACATTCGTTTGATTGTCAGAAATGGCAAACCGGCTGCGGCAAATGTCCATATTTGAACGTTGAACCTGCAATTAACATCGATACATCCGAACAATTATTACATGACAAGAAAATAATCTACAACCATTCTTACTTATGGCTGGTGACTCCGTCCCAATGGTTAAAAAACAAGGTCGAAAAAAGCATTCTACAAGACCATCCTGTGGAATTGATTTATAACAGTGTTAACACTACTACTTTTAAACCCTACGATAAAACCGAAGTTAGAAAGAAATTTGGCATTCCTGCAAAGCCCCTGGTAATAGGCGCAGTAGCTCATGGCGGCACAATGACAAATCAATGGAAAGGAGGCCATCATACAAAGAGGGCATTAGAGGTACTACAAAACAAATTACATGATTATGTTTTCGTGAATATCGGCGGTCATTACGAGACAGACGACTCTAAAATCATCAATTTACCGCACATCAATAATGAAAATGAACTTGCCATGGCTTATTCGACTATTGACATATTTCTCAATACCTCAATAGCTGATAACTGTCCACTGGTTATACTCGAAGCTCTGTCCTGCGGTATCCCAATAATAACATTCGCCACAGGTGGAATTCCAGAACTTGTATCCGATAATCAACAGGGATGTGTAATACCCTGCGGTGACATACAAAAACTTGTGCAGTCCCTTTACCAGGTCGCTGTTAATCCATACCTGCAAGCTCAATATAGCCGGAGCGCACGTGAGAGAGCTGTCTCCAAGTTCGATTACAAGATAATTAACAGGCAATATGAGAATCTATATGAGCGTGTTCTGGAAGAAAGTAAAAAAAGAAGAAATCAGGTAAAACTTTTTTCCTTATCGGAAATACCGCAAATAGTTCAGAGCAAAGCATTTATTGACTCTAAAAATTATAAAACAATCATGCCCCAAAAACCTGAACTAACTACAAAAGACGCAGACGATTATCAACAGCAATTTGATGTCAGTATTGTGCTTTGCACCAAAGACAGGGCCCAGTTACTTGAACAGATGCTGGCGAGTTTAAAAGAGGCCATCAAAGGAGTAAGCTATGAAGTAATTGTTGTCGAAGGGGGCTCTTCTGATAACACACATGATATCCTGCAAAAACACGGCATAACAAGAATCTACGACGAGGCTGAATGCCTTGGTCCCGGCAAACATTCATGGCCCGAATTATATAACTTTGGTTTCTCAAAAGCAAGCGGTAAATGGGCAATATATGCAAGCGATGATATTGTCTTCAGCGAGGAGTGTATTACTAAAGCAATCAATTCGTTAAATAAACAAAAAGACGAAGTTGCCGGTGGAATTTTCTTTTATAAAAATAAACATTCAGACCAAAGTCCGAACGCATTCGGCATTGATTTTACTTATGGTCAGAAGCTATTAATGAACTATGGCCTGGTTAGATTGGATTACTTCAGGCAAGTTGGCGGACTGGACAAGGCGTATAAGTTTTACTGTGCTGATGGTGATTTATGTCTTAAGTTGTATGAAAGTGGAAAACAATTTCTGCCGCTCCCAGGTTGTTTTATTACTCACGATAATATTATCGATATACAGAAAAAAATAAACCTGGATAACAGTAACAGCGATATCGAATTATACGCACAACGATGGAGGCATTTTGTCTCTACTGAAATGCCAAAACCGAGGCGTTTACTATGGCAGGAGGACCTTATAGAGGCGTTTAATTTACCCCTTGAATTGAAAAAAATTAATTGGGGTATTGAGCACTTTTGGCAGGGACTTGCCTGTTTCAAACAGGGATTGTTCGAACAGGCAAAGTTTGTATTTTTACTGGCCCTTAGGTCATCGTCCTGTGATCACTGGCATGTGTTGTGGTATTTAGCAAAAGCGGCTCATAAATATGGCGATAAGCAATTGTCGGAAAAAGCGGCAAGAGCTGTAATAAAACTTGCGCCTAATTTTATTAAAGCCAAAGAGCTTTTACAACAACTGGGATGCGAGCCGGAGCAACACACGAAGCAAAAGATTAATCGTATTGTAAACAATAAAGCTAAAACTATCGACTACAACAGCGATATCTTAAGACAACTTAAGGAACGCGATTTATGGGATGAAGGAATCCCCCTTCGACTTCACCTCGGCTGTGGTCAGAATCACCTTAATGGTTATATAAACATTGATCATCCTCCATCGGAGCACATCGTAGCGATCTCACACGTTGCGGATGTATTTGGTGATATTACAAAGCTCGATTTTCCTCAGCAAAGCGTTGATGAAATCAGGTTGCATCACGTTTTCGAACACTTCAATCGAGTAGTAGCGCTGGCTATGCTGATTAAGTGGCATA
>CAZJIR010000214.1:0-5681 GCA_964546095.1 uncultured Pirellulales bacterium | reverse complement strand
ACGCTCCAGACCTGAATATTGCAGGTCAGTACACCGGCAGTTTGAACAACGGCGGCGAGAGGGTTGAACTGCAGGATGCGGCAGGGCAGATTATTCACGACTTCAGATATAGTGATGACTGGTATGATATCACTGATGGAGAGGGTTTCTCGCTGACGGTAAAAGACCCTTTTAGTACCAGTCCGGATTTGTGGGGAGAGAAAAACATTTGGCGCCCGAGTACAAATGCTGGCGGCTCACCCGGTTCGGATGATGCCGGAGAAATTCCGGAAATTGGCGATGTGGTAATAAATGAGATACTTGCCAATTCACAAGCAGCCGCGGACTGGATAGAGCTTCATAACACTGCTGATAATCCTATTAATATTGGCGGTTGGTTTCTCAGCGATAGTAGAAATGAAATGACAAAATATGAGATAGCTGAAGGTACGATTATACAACCCTATGATTATATGGTTTTCTATGAAGACCTTCATTTTGGCAATCCGGCTGCTGCCGGTTGTCATCAGGCGTTTGCTTTGAGTGAGAATGGTGAGACTTTGTATTTCCATTCCGGTTTTAATGGTGAGCTAACAGGTTATAGTGAGCAGGAGCAGTTTGGCGCTTCCGCTGAGGATGTATCATTTGGCCGATATCTCAAAAGCACAAGTTCATATAACTTTGTAGCTATGAGCGAAAATACACCTGGTTGGACCAACGCCTATCCCAAGGTCGGGCCAATAGTGATTACAGAAATTATGTATCATCCGGATGTAGTTAGTGACGCGGAATATGTTGAACTGCTCAATATCAGTGATTCTCCGGTCGAACTATACGACTATACAGCGAATAAACCCTGGAAGTTTACAGACGACCCGGATAATCAGGGAATAGAGATTTTATTTCCATCTAATCCTGTTGTGACATTAGCTCCCGGTGAGTATCTGTTATTAGTGCAGAACCTGGTAACGTTCAGGATGAAATATAGTCTTCCTGGTGCAGTGCAGGTTTTTGAATGGAATTCCGGGAGACTGGATAACGGCGGTGAGAAGATTGAACTGAGTATGCCCGGTGATGTTGACAGTCAGGGCCAACGCCAGTGGATTCGCGTAGACCGCGTCAGGTACAGCGATGGCTCACATTCGGGTGATTTTCCAGGAGGAGTTGACCCCTGGCCGATTGGGGCTGATGGTGCTGGTTTATCACTGAGTCGTATACATCCGGCGTCTTATGGCAACGACCCTAACAATTGGCAGGCCTCTATACTTTCACCAGGCGCAGCCAACCAGTAAGAGCTTGTAGTTAAATATTAGCTTGATGGTTACGCTCATTTCGATTTTATTTTTTACTCATTGATGTATTTAAGCGAAGACCGGGTGCATCATAAGTCCATAGCAGGTGTAGAATTGTTCCTGCGGATTCAGCAGCAATTGCGGGACTTGACTTATTGTTTGCATTGCTTACTATTTCAACATTTGTCCAGTTGTTTGAGGTTGCTGCTGAAGTTACGAATTGTAAAAAAAGCTCTGTTCCAATGAAACTTCTTTACCTGTGAATAAAGAGACATCATCTTTTTTTGAATATTTTTTGGTGAAGGTTGTGAGGATTTATCCTGATAATCCGCGTAGCAGCAAGGTATCTCCAAGGTAGATCTTTGCAGGAAAAACTCTGGTTTTCTGTTGCAAACCAAACTTTGGTTTAGAATGTGTTAGGGATATTGTTGTTGCCATATAAGTTTTGTATACACTTCCTAATCCGGTTTGAAGAGTGCTGGCGTATATACTTCCGATCCTTCTATCTGTGTAGAATCATTGTAGGCTTGATTCGTCTGTTGCTGACTTTCAAGACATACTGATGGTTGCGGCTCGGCAATCAGAACATAAGTAAAAAACACTTAAGAGCAATGTAGGAGTTCTTATGCTCCATAGACTCGATCGTGTTTTGTGGCATGATATTGACACAATTCACGCTCTTAATTAATTCAGAATATCAGATTGTACAATTGTTACCTTATTCCTAACGAAAGTTCCCTCTTTTCTTGATTCCGTAAAAGTTGAATTTCTAATGAAGGTTGTGCTCTTGCTTTTTTGAGAATCTGGAAGGCTTTTCGCTTATTAGTTACTGTTTGTCCATTTATATTCTGTATAATGTCACCACTCTCAAATCCAACGTACTTGGCCATAATCAAATCGTCCAAGCCTGAGATACGTATACCATTTTCTTTTCCGTTTACAACATAGGGGTCTATTTCTATTTTTTTAAGAACGGCTTCCATCCCTCCGGTCTTTGCACAGAAAGCTTCCTTATTGATTTCCCTTTCGGTAGGCGAAACAATATTTACAACTTCAGCAAAACTTTGTCTTTGTGCCATAACAGGTTCTGCACTTTTTTGCACCGACTCCAGAACTCCTCCTCTTATGTTCAAGCTTAATACCTCACGTAGCCCCCCATTGTTGAGAACTATTTTGTTTCGCTCGATTCTTTCAACTTGTGAGCCATCAATCATGTCTCCGGTCTTATAAAGATCCTGTATCTTGGTTTTAACGTTTTCTATAACAGCACAGGCTACTTCCTCGTCTCCTGCAACTGTTGCAAGCAATCGAAGGTCTCTTACAAAAAAGGCTGGAATTCTATTTGTTCCTTGTTGTGGATTCTCCGTGATTGATCTTGTTACCGAAGAGCCGAAAATATTCCGTCTCAAAATAATATTATAATTAATAGGCAGTGTTGTTTCCTTACAGAGGGTAATTTCTCCCTTACCGGTTTTGGGGATCGGTTCTACAATGGTACTATGCCCAGCCTTATTATTGAGTATGAAACTGACTACTCCATACCCTAAAATTGCGATCAAGACTAAGTTTGCAGTCCACAATAATTTGTTTATTTCTAAAACACCCTTCATAATTCATTAAAACCGAAATTTCTCCATATTTAATTTCTCTTATAATTCATTTGCCCAAGTTATAAATACATTGACTCTTCGTTTAAATTATAACAAACAGCTAAAAGAGAAAAACTACTATGATAATTTTACTTAATCTTCTTATTTTTCGGTATATTTTCCTCCTTTCCTCCTACATTTTATCAACTTAATTATTGCTTTTTAGTCAATAAATATAATAGCATGGCTTTCTAACGAATTAGGTTAAATTACAAAAAAGGCCCTAAGAACTACAGAAGCTTGGAAGGAAGTGTCCTGTCCCGGGATTCAATATTTCCACTCGTGCTCTTAGAAGGCTTTTCAGATACATAAAACCATATATTATAGGACATTATATTAAAATGCAATATATTTTTTATAAATTTGCTGAAAAACAAACCAAGAGATTCATGTTTTTTGTATAAAAAGTGAAATTTTCAAAGGGAGGAAGGGCAAATAATAGAAATAATAGTAGTCTTTTAATTAAGAAGAACAAGAAACTAAATTTGCAATTATCAAATCATAGCATAAAGGTGTCAAAATAAGGCTGTTTATGTAACTTCATTGTGTAAATGACATTACGATAAATACGAGATAACGATATTTAAAAGAATTAGCACCTATTAATAGTGAATCATTTATATAAAGATTTTCCTATTCGTTTTTTTACATTAAAATAAAAAGGGCCATGATTTGAACAAGGCCCTTTTTTATACCGCATAGAGGGGCTATTTTCAGTTTCTTAAATGTACGAAGGTATCCTAATATCGGCCTCCCTGTTCGCGAAGTAATTCGAGGACATCCTTGCAAACTCCTTCCTTATTGTTGCGGACAGACGCCCAGTACATAGGAGTATGAGATAACAAATCTCTTGCATTTATCTCTGCACCTTTGGATAACAAGAGTTCAATAACGTCTTTGTGGTCATGTTTAGCTGCGTAATGAAGGGGAGTATAACCCGGACTTTTATCTTTTGAATTAATATTCGCTCCCTGTGCGATTAGAACCTCAACAATGTCTGTATAGCCGCCCTTAGCTGCAAAGTGTAAAGGAGTTCGTCGCATTAAATTTTCAGCATTAACGTCAGCTCCCCAGGCAAGCATAATCACGACTACATCTGTGTGGCCGCATGAGGCAGCTATATGTAAAGGCGTTTCGCCCATCATATCTTTTTCATTTACATTTGCTTCATTGGCAGTGAGTAATTCAGCAATCTCCACGTGGCCTTGCTGAGCGGCGTAGTGTAAGGGGGAAAAGCCGCGTTCGTCTTTGACATTGATATCCGCACCATTGTTGATAAGAAGCAAAGCCATCTGTTTATTTTCCTGTTTGAGAGCTTCAAATAGAGGAGTCTGGCCATCTTCTTTGGTATTTGTTAATGTTGGTTGCTCTACCAATAAGGCTTGAGCATTTTCAATATCTCCCGCCCTGATAGCTTCATGAAATATAGCAGCAGGATCTACACATCCGGAAAGTATTACACTGACGAATATCATTACAGTGATAATCTTTTTTCTATTGATCATCATTAGTCTCCTTCAATAAATTTATACTGATTAACCAGTCGCACAATGCGGCTCGTTGTGGCTCATTGCTGAGCCTAATTAAAATATAAAAAATGTATTGAGGGACACAAATCGACATAAAAAATAATTTATAGGAATTATAGGACGTGCTTAAAATGATGTTTGTAGAATATAATTAGCTTAGGCCTGCTGGTAAGAAGTCCTATAAAAAAGGGTTTTATTGAGTTTCCGTAACTATATGAATTAAAATATACAAGGAAATCTAATTTTTGCTATTGCTTATTAGACATACCTTTATGTTTGCTTAGTATCGAAAGACCCAATATAACGAATAAAACAACAGCCGATACGTATTTAATGGTATTAGGGAGCATCCAGCCGAGTCTATGAGCTATATTAAGGTCGACGCCGGCGGCAATATAGTCAAGTAAAATACCACCAAACAAGGCACAGCCCGCCACTGTTGCCAGATAGATAATTGCTGTTTTTTTGCCTAAAGCCTTCCATATAGTTATAAATGAAGCGGCATTAGTAGCCGGTCCTGTCATAAGGAAAACCAATGCTGCACTGGGCGTGAGGCCTTTCAATATCAAAGCTGCCGCTACCGGTACCGAGGCGGTTGCACAAACATAAACCGGTATTCCCAGGAACATCATAATCACTATTGCAAAAATCCCGGTGCCCAGTTTTTCCGCGAAATAACCGTCCGGCACGAGGGCGGAAATAAACGCTGCGATGGCCAAACCGAGTAGCATTGCTTTACCGATATCACGCGGTAGCGTAACAAAGCCATATTTTAATCCTCTGATGATCCCGCTTTTTTTGTTACCTGCGGCGCAACATTCATCGGTACACTTTTCATGCGGTTGATTGGCATCCTCTTTGTGTCTGTCGGACATGTCAACCAAGGCGCCTCCAAGCATGCCGGTAACAAGTGCTGCCAAGGGTCTAAAGATGGCAAAGATAGGGCCAAGAAGACTTAATGTTACAAAGATGCTGTCCACGCCGGTTTGGGGTGTGGAGAGTAAAAATGATATTGTGGAACCTTTGCTTGCTCCATGTTTGTGTAGTGAAATAGATACCGGTATAACACCACATGAACATAAAGGTAGTGGAATCCCAAAAAGGGACGCTTTAAGCAGAGGCCAAAATCCCCTGCCGCCCAAGTGCTTCTCTACAAGACGTTGTGAGACGAGCACCGAAAGAATGCCCGCGACAAAAAAGCCGAACAGAAGATAAGGAGACATCTCGGCCGC
>CAZJIR010000213.1:3352-5683 GCA_964546095.1 uncultured Pirellulales bacterium | reverse complement strand
ATTGATTTAGATGAAATAATTAAGGACGATAATAAGAAACTGATTATTGAATTGGGTTGTGGCCAAAAGAAAAAACCGGATAGAGTTACTATTGATAAAGTAGATTTATCCCACGTGGATATAGTGGCCGACATTGAAGATGGCCTTCCTTTTTTGCCGGACGATTCGGTTGATGAAATTCATTGCAGAAGTGTATTTGAACATATACATAATTTTGAAGACTTAATACGGGAGATAGTCAGAGTTCTCAAAAAAAACGGCAAAGCTTTTGTTTTCGTGCCTCATTTTTCCAATCCATTTTATTACTCAGACTACACACATCAAAGGTTTTTTGGCTTATATACCTTTTATTATTTTGTAGATACCGAGCATCAACTTAAAAGAAAAGTTCCAAACTTTTACACGAACATAAGAATAAATATCATATCACAGAAACTTGTATTCAGGTCTCCTTTCTGGCTCTCCCGTCAAATTAAAAAAGCATTTGGTTTTTTGATTAATTGCCATCGGTCTATGATGGAGTTTTACGAACAGCATTTATGCTATATATTCCCTTGTCACGGAATCGAGATAGTGTTTATGCCGTGCAAATAGTTAATTCGTCTCGAGTTCGTATTCCAAACAGTCACCAATTAAAGACCGAGCTTGTCTTGCTCATTGAACCGATGTTTTGTAGAATAATTGGCTGGTTAAGAAAGCCAAGGGGAAAATATAATGAAACTTCTTGTTTTGACAAATAACCCAAGTCGACCGAGTTTCAGACAACGTATAGAAATTCACCTGAATGCTCTAAGGCGCGATGGCATAGATTGTGAGGTTGCGAAATTTCCAACAGGAGAACTCGCACGTCTTATGCTTTTTAAAAAAGCAGCAGCGTTTAATGGAGTTTTTCTTCATAAGAAATGCCTGAATATTTTTGATGCTATTTGTCTGCGGCGATACTGCAGACGAATTATCTATGATTTTGACGATGCTATAATGTATAGCCCTGAAAAACCTGAAAGTAATAGGTCTTCACATTTCAGGCTCTTCCGGCGAACTGCGCGACTGTCTGATATGATCATTGCAGGTAACGATTATCTGGCGAATCATGCACTCAGATTCAATCACAATGTCAAAATATTGCCTACCGGCCTGGATATAACAGCATATAACCTGGAAATAAAACCGAAGGATGACGGCAAAGTGCGACTGGTTTGGATCGGCAGTAACAGCACACTTAAATACATAGCAGAAATTAAACCTGCCCTTGAGCAGATAGGGAAACGTTTTAACAACGTTATTTTAAGAATGATATGTGATGAGTTCTTTGACCTGAAGAACATGCAAGTGGAAAAATGTCAGTGGTCCCTGGAAGGTCAATACTTTGATTTACTAACCAGTGATATTGGTCTTGCTCCTTTGCCGGATAACAGGTTTGCCCGAGGAAAATGCGGGTTTAAGATTCTACAATATGAAGCCGCCGGATTACCTGTTGTTACTTCGCCGGTAGGTGTAAACTCAGATTATGTAGTTAATAATGTAACGGGTTACTTTGCATCAAATATTTCACAATGGATTGATAGTGTAAGTAAATTAATTAGAAATGACGCATTGAGAAAACAAATGTCCCTTGTAGCTAAAGAACGGGTTGCAAGGTTTGACAGTGAAGTTATTGCCAAGGAACTAACTACTCTAATCACTGGATTTATGGAAGGAGTATTAGATAGCACAGAAAGAGCCGAAGGAAGAAGTATTGAGCAAATAATAACATCAACGACCGGTAGACCAAAAGTTAGTATTTGTATTCCTACGTATAATCGAAAAAAGTATCTACGTGAAACTATCGATAGCATTCTGGCGCAAACTTACAAAGACTGTGAAATAGTAATAGTTGATGATGGTTCCACGGACGGCACTGATGATATGATTAAAAAGCTTGGTGTTCCCGTTACTTATCATTGGCAGAAAAATAGCGGCGATGCCGCCGCTCGTAATAAGCTGATAGAGCTTGCAAAAGGTCAATATATTACGTTTATTGACTCTGATGACCTGTTAATGCCGGATGCTGTCGAAAGAATGGTTAAAGTTTTAGAAACGGAAAATGAAGATATTGTAGTTTATGGCTCATATTTTCGAATAGACGAAAACGGCAGAATTTACAGCAAGTGCAGAAGAAAGCTGCGCAGTGGAAATATTACCAAATACTTATTTCAGACTATTTTGGTCCATTCCTGCGGCTCTATGTTTCCAAGGAGAATATTAAAGGCACCTGCAAGATTTGACACATCCTTAAAAGTATGTTCGGACTATGATTTGTGGCTTCAGCTTTCGAAAGAATATCGTTTTGTG
>CAZJIR010000213.1:0-3342 GCA_964546095.1 uncultured Pirellulales bacterium | reverse complement strand
AACAATATCTCACACCCTTCTTTTGAGAATTGTCTTGCTGAGTTTCGGGTTCTCGAACGATTCTATTATGAAAAAGGCGGAAAAACCTTAGTTCCTGAAAAGATAGCAATGAAAGTGTTCAGTAAAGAAGGGCGCAGAGCAGGACGCTATGCAATCAGAGAAGGATTGTATGACCAGGCGTGTCAAATACTCAGGCAATCTTTCCGACAACATCCGAATGTTAAATCGGCAATACACTGGACAAAAGCAGTCATAGCTAAGCGATTAGCATCTTCCTGATATGCCGGCAATTTATATGACAATCAAAAGTGAAGATGAAAAAATCTGGCCCAAACTCTAAGCTTTTATATGAGAGTTTGTGCGGAGCCTATGGTCTGGTCCGTATTTATCTAAATGCTGGAGGTGCAGGTAACATTTCGTACTTTTATTTCTGAAGAACTTTAATCTAATTGTGAAATGATTAAACAGAATGCATTTCATCAGCCTTGGCTCTGGCTTGTGGGCTTAGAAAAATCGCATTACCCCACCTTAGTTGTCCATTCTTGGCCTTTTTCAGGTTGTAAAAATTAAGCAATGTGTAGCTGTATTGCTCGAGAAAGCCGGCTAATTCGTGGAACATACAGCCTCCCTCATAATGAGTTGTGAACATTACTTCGGTGTAGATTAGGGAAATAGCATGTTTTAACAGCTTATCACTTGCCCCTTTTAAGGCCTTTTTTTCTGCTCCTTCGACATCTAATTTTAAAATATCAATCTTTGCTATGTTTTCTTTATTGCAGAAGTTATCTATCGTTGTAGTTTCTACCTCGATTTCGCCCAGATTCTCAGCCTTGCGCGAATAATATTTTGTTCCGTTCCTGGGCCTTGGAAAAAAGGAATTGCACGTTATATCCGCATTCACATAAAGCTTTGTCTTGTTAAAATCGTCGGAAACAGCTATTTGGTGGGGTCTAATAAATTTGTTTACGGATAATCTTTCAAGTTTTTGAAAAGAGTCGGGGAAAGGCTCAAAGCAGTAGATTGTTGAATTGGGAAAAATCTCTCTGTAAATCTTTGTTACCTCGCCTATATATGCACCCACGTCAAAAATTATCAGCTTATCATTTCTGTTAAAAAAGAGACGTTGTACATTGAACGCATTTCCCGTTTTAGAGGTCTTCCTGCTGTTACCAAACGTTGATGTAAACTTCTTCATTATGGTCATGTTTTACTTTGGAATCCTTCTATAAAGTGGGTGTTTCTTCATTTTCAAAATGCGTATGGTCTTTAACTCTCCTGATTCGATACGTCCAATTCCATTTATGCACCTTCATCCCATCAAGGTCTGTCAAAACAGGACCATTATCTGTAACCAAAATATTTGTATGTTTTAGATCTCCGTGAGTAATACGGTATTTTCCCATTTTGTCAATGAGTTCTTTAACCTGTTGGATTGAAGTCGAACGTTGCTCTTCGGAAATATTACGGTTCTGCAAGAAATCATGAAGTTTCTGTCCTTCAACATACTCAGTAACCAGATAAGATTTCCATATAAGCTTTTTCCTGCGCTGCTCGATATAAGCCAATGGAACCGGCGTGGCTATTCCAAGTACTCCAAGCCGATGTCCGTGCAGCCATCCTCGGCGGGCACGAGTTCTCTTTAAGGTATGTCTCAGCGAATGAATAAATCCCTTGTGATTATAGCGTTTGACGACAACATTTGTGCCGTTCCACATCAGACGGGAAACATAGCAGGTCTTGCCGTTTTTAAGGATTTGTCCTTTATCCATTAACAAATCTATTTGTTCGAGAAAGTCGAGAGGCTCAGCTTGTTGACACAAACTTCTATCAAAAACGGCGGTATATCTGTTGGATTTAATTTTTAGATGCCTCTTATTTGTTCGCAAACTCTTTTTCAGCCATTTCCTGAGTACCTTTTTTTTATGCACGGCCAGTTTTTTTTGAAAATATATCTCATCTGGCTTTTCATAACGCCAGCTGCGGCTTTCGAAGTACCTCTCGCAAAGCTTTTCCGTGTTGATTTCCGGTAGACAGGATATTAACATTGCCAACTGGGAAATACTCCTTTTTCTTCCTACCTCGCCTTGAAAGAATCGCATCTGTCCAACATCGAGTGCAAAAATCTTGTTGTTTGCTAATAAAAAGTTTCCCAGGTGTAAATCTTTTTGCAGGACTCCTTTATTGTGTTGTTTGGCCAGCTCATTACAGACTAAGACAAGCAGGTCCAGCTTTTTAACCGGATCCTGTGTTTTTTGAAAGACATCCAAGACCGTCGATGAGTCGGCTATTTTTTCCACTACCACGGCCCACCTGTTATTTTCTGTTTTTCCGTAAAACAATGGAGCGGGCGAACTTAGTCTTCGTTTTTGTAGCAGGCTTAAACCCTGCCATTCTCTTTTAAGATGGCGTCTTGCGCTAAACTTGTGTGTGAAGACTTTTGCAATCACATTTGTGTCATTCCATACAGCATCATAAACCTCTCGTCTTCCGGGAATAAATCGTAGACGTGATGTACATAATAAACTTTCTGTATGTTTCTTCGGGTGTTCGCGTTTGATTAAAATATGGAATGGAAATTCGGCCATTCAATTTCACCTTTGCGTGTAAAATCCAGTGATTTTATGGTTCGTCAACACCCAAAAATTGTTATGCCTAATTTATTAGCGAGTTTTATCGTCTCGGGTTTGTCTATAATTATTGTTTTGGCTGCCTCCACGACGAGACATTTACCGCCGTTTTTAGCCAAACTTATTATAGTATCTGGTCCCACACAAGGTACGTCGAATCGCATGTCCTGCTGTGGCTTAGAGGCCTTGATTAGTGTCCAGCCCCCAGATTTACAGAATTGGCTTGCGCGCTCAATCATTGCGGCTGTCCCTTCTATAGCCTCAACGCAGATTACTTCTTTGTCCTTTACTATAATCGCCTGACCTATGTCCAGTTCGCCGAGCTTTTTAACTATTTCCCAGCCGAATTCAATATCACCTTGAGCTGACTGTCGTAACGGTGTTGTTGTCATCAGGCCTGTTGTTGCCAGGTGTTCTTTGCAATACATAGTTGAATTCTCCAATATTATTTCACCGCTGGCCAGTTCGTCAGCCACGGCACACAAAATCGAGTCTGTCATTTTGTTTTTGTTTCGCAGCCGCCAGTAATATATTCTGAATGACCGCCAGTCGGGTAAATATCGCAGGATGCGCCAGGGTGTGAAAATCCGTCCCTTGGAAACCTGACCGACCATAATAGCTCTGGTGACGTTGTGCTTTTTTAATTTTCTTATCCAGGTGCCCGGCCGGGCAAGCGGAACTCTGTAAAACACATCAACTTCATCCGCTAAGCTGG
>CAZJIR010000212.1:2572-5685 GCA_964546095.1 uncultured Pirellulales bacterium | reverse complement strand
TCTTCTTGCTTATGTACATCGCCAACTTAACGATATCGAACAGGAAAGCCAAGTGCTCAGCAAGTTAGCCACCATTTCACCCAATGCAATTGAGGCCTACGAACGCCTCATGGAAATCGCTATGGAGGAAAAGAACTGGCACATGATTATCGACAATGGAAACAGGTATCTCGCCGTCTATCCCATGTTGGGAACTGTTCATTGGCGTATAGGCCGGGCCAGCGAAGAACTCGGCCAAAACGACCAAGCTATTGACTCGTATAAGCGTCTGCTTTTGTTGGATCCTGCGGACCCGGCAGATGTCAACTACCGCCTGGCAAAGTTGTTTCAGGACCGAGACCCAGTCACTGCAAAGCGATATGTACTTGAAGCCCTGGCAGATGCACCACGTTTTCGTCAAGCACATCGTCTACTGCTAAAGCTCATTAACGATACCCGCGAATTAAATAAGCCCACAACGAACAACCAAAGTGAACCACCAACAATTCAGGAGGATGTAATGTGACGAAATATAAGTGGCTCATTATTTTATTTATAGTTGCATGTTCGGGAGTCAGCTTTGTATTCGCACAGAGATACTTTGACCGAAGATATCCTAATCGAAGGAGTGTGCCCAATTGGGAACCGGACAAGAAATTCTCACATGATGTTTTTACATTCGTGAGAATCCGGTATTCATCGGGATACGGATATGGCGGACGCATGAACCGGGGCGGAGGGGGAAGAAATCGTGGCAGGTTTAATCGTGGTTTCAGTGGCGGCAACTGGGCAACTGACTACCCTGACAGCGATTTGAACTTTTCCTATCGCCTTCACCAATTGACTTCTATGGAAGTAAATTCTAACGGGCTCATACTTGAACTAACAAATCCAGAACTCTTTAACTACCCTTTTATCTATATTGTGGAACCCGGTCGACTGGTTTTTAGCGAAGAGGAAGTCAAGATTCTTCGTCGTTACCTACTGAACGGCGGATTCCTAATGGTTGATGACTTTTGGGGTGAAGCTGAGTGGTATAACTTCTATATGGAGATTAAGCGGGTATTTCCTGACCGCGAACCTGCCGAGCTGCCACTGGACCATCCTATCTTCCACGCCGTTTTTGACCTAAAGGAAAAACCACAAATTCCCAACATCGACCAAGCCCTGCGTGGGCGCTATTACGGTATCACCTGGGAGCGAGAGGATGCACGTGTACCTCATTATAAGGCCATATACGACGACAAAGGCCGAATGATGGCTATTATTTGTCACAATACTGACCTTGGCGATGGATGGGAACGTGAAGGAGAGGACGAATGGTATTTTCATGAGTTTTCAGAAAAAAAAGCCTATCCACTTGGCATAAATATTGTGTTTTATGCAATGACACATTGAAAGGAAACTAACTTTGGCTACCAAGACATACGAATTCGAACGATGGGCTGTCGAGCAAATCGCTCAGGCACGTGAGCGTATTGGCGCTGAACTCTCAAAGGTTATCATAGGCCAGAAAGATGTTATCGAGCATCTGCTCATTGCTGTGCTCTCAGGTGGACATTGCCTGCTTACCGGCGCGCCGGGTCTGGCCAAGACGCTTCTGGTCAAATCACTTGCGCAATTATTTGACCTGAAGTTTCAACGCATCCAGTTTACACCGGACCTCATGCCAGCCGACATTACCGGCACTGAAATTCTTCAGCAAACCGACCACGAGCGAAAAATGGTGTTTGTTAAAGGGCCTATCTTCGCAAATATGATTCTTGCCGACGAAATTAACCGCACGCCTCCCAAAACACAGGCCGCTTTGCTTGAGGCAATGCAGGAACACCATGTAACCGCTGTCGGTGTATGCCATATGCTCAACGAACCGTTCTTTGTCTTTGCAACACAAAATCCTATCGAGATGGAAGGTACGTATCCATTGCCTGAAGCGCAGCTTGACCGGTTTATGTTCAATGTCTGGATCGACTACCTGCCGGAAGACGATGAGGTTGAGGTCGTTCGTCAAACTACCACAACTGAACCTGAACCTATAAATCAGGTGTTCACCGGTGAAAACCTGCTGCAATTTCAAGGCGTAGTACGCAAAGTACCTGTAGCCGAGGATGTGGTACGTTACGCCGTAAAGATAGCGGCGGTATCACGTCCCGGCCCGGATAATCCACTGGACTTCATCAATGAGTGGGTAACATGGGGAGCAGGCTTGCGCGCTTCCCAATATATGGTGCTTGGCGCTAAGGCCCGAGCACTCATCTATGGAAGATCACATGTAAGTTTTGAGGATATACGGGCACTGGCTTATCCGGTACTTCGACATCGCGTGTTGATAAATTACCGCGCTGAGGCCGAGGGTGTGGTTATCGAAAAACTTGTCGAACGCCTGCTGAAATCTATCAAAGAAAGATAAATAAAATGAAAGATAAAACGGGGGCGTCCAACTTATTTGGAGCTAACAGTAACACCGAGGGTATGATAGATCCAGTCTCGCTGATGAGAATTAAATCGATGGAACTGCGCGCCAAAGTTATCGTTGAAGGATTCTGGAAGGGTATTCACCGAAGTCCCTATCACGGCTTTTCGGTTGAGTTCACTGAATACCGCCAATACACTCTTGGCGACGACCCCCGCTACATTGACTGGAAAGTCTATGCTCGCAGTGACCGATTTTATATTAAGAAGTTCGAAGATGAAACGAACCTGCGTTGTCACCTGCTAATTGACCACAGCCGATCAATGGGCTACGGTTCCGGAAATTACACGAAGTCACAATACGCCGGTACATTAGCCGCCACGCTGGCCTATTTTCTCTTCATCCAGGGAGATGCTGTCGGCCTGGCAAAGTTCGACGACAGGATAAGGCAATATTTAGTACCTCGCAACAAACCGGGTTATCTACGCCGCTTGATGCTGGCATTGGAGGCTTCTCCCGAGGGTAGCACGACCAACCTGGGCCCACCGTTGCAACAAGTAGCTGGAATGTTAACAAAACGAAGCCTGATTGTGTTGATTTCTGACTTGCTGACATCAATCGACCGATTCGAACAAGACTTGAGCTATCTATGCGCGGGTGGTCATGATGTGGTGCTATTCCATATATTGGACCCGGCCGAGTTGAACTTTGACTTTAACTC
>CAZJIR010000212.1:0-2562 GCA_964546095.1 uncultured Pirellulales bacterium | reverse complement strand
CAGCAATCTTCCAGGATATAGAAAGCGGGCGTAACATGTATGTTAATCCTTCCGACGCCCAGATTACTTACAAACATAAGCTGGAGAAACATCTGGCTGAAGTTAAGTCCACATGCCAGAACCTCGGTATTGACTATCATTTGTTTCCAACAGATCATCCGTTCGATTTGGCTTTACTCGACTTTTTGCAGGACAGGATGCGCCGTAGAAAGCATCTCAGACACAGAGGTGATTTAAAAGTCAGGACTAAGGTATGAGCTTCCTTTATCCATTATTCTTAGCAGGCATTGCTGCTGTTAGTTTGCCAATTATACTGCACATGATTCGCCGTCACACGCGCAAGTACGTAAAATTTAGCTCACTGATGTTTTTGCGTACTACAATACCACGATTCAAGAATCGCAGCCGTTTGGAAAATCTACTGCTTCTAATTTTACGGTGTGTAATATTATGCCTGCTCGCATTCGGCTTCTCGCGTCCTTTCTTTCCACAAGAAACCATCCAGAACCAAATCAGCCTCGGCAAGCGAATAGTCTTATTAATCGATACCAGTGCGTCAATGCGGCGTACCGGAATATGGGACCAGGCAATCAGAGAAACTCAATCGATGTTGGAAAGTGTTAGCCAGGCCGACCGAGTGTGCATCATGAGCTTTGATAAGAACACACAAACACTTATAGGTTTCGAACAATGGGGGGCGATGGGCCCAACCCAACGTGCGTCTATCGCAATCGAACACATATCGAAATTGTCACCGAGCTGGGCTATAACCAATCTCGGTAACGCCCTGGTCAACGCGGCTGAAGCTATTGAAGACGATGAAATTAACGATGGGGAACAAACTGCTGCGGCGCGTCAAGTTGTGCTTATAAGCGATTTGCAACAGGGAAGTAATCTTGAGGCGATGCACGCTTACGAATGGCCTAAAGAGATAGAATTAGCAGTCAAGTTTGTTCGTGACCGTGGCACCACTAATGCAGCATTACAATTAGTAACAAACCGCAGTGACTTGACCAGTCCAACTGATGATAACCGCCCCCGTATACGCATTATCAACTCACCCGATGCAACCACGGAGCACTTTCAACTGAAATGGGGCGACGAAGCAACTATAGGCGCATCAAACAAAACCGAAGATGTTTATGTGCCACCCGGCCAAAGTGTTGTCGTGAATACACCAGCTCGGGAAGAGCACTCAGACGCCCGGAAGCTAATCCTAACGGGCGACGAGCACGATTTTGACAATAACCTCTATTTAGCACCTTATTTGCAGCAACAGGTTAATATCATTTACATTGGAAGCGATGACCCCAACAATTCGAAAGGAATGTTGTATTATGTCAGGCGGGCCTTTGGGGCAACCGGCGCTCTCAAACCTCGTGTCATTTCCCATCCAGGAAACAAGGTCATCCCAACCACAGATATCGAAATGGCACATCTTATCATTACCGCTGATGTCATAAGCCAGGAAAATCTTGTTTCTTTGCGTCGATATCTCGAATCGGGTCGAACACTTCTTCTGGTTATGAAGTCCGCTGATACCGCTGCAACTATAGCAGACCTTGCAAGAATCGATAATCTCGAATCCGAAGAGGCTGATGTCGACAAGCTCGTAGCGATGCATCGCAGCGGGTATGCCATGCTCGACCGGATTGAACTCAAACATCCGTTACTGGGACCTTTTTCCAAACCTCGCTTTGGAGACTTCACCCAGATTCACTTTTGGAAATATCGAAGGATAAGCATTGAAGATTTGCCTGACGCTCGTGTGTTAGCCAGTTTCGACAGCGGTGACCCCGCATTGATTGAGCAACCTGTGGGCAAAGGGTCGCTTCTCGTATTGACCTGCGGCTGGCACCCATCAGACAGTCAGCTTGCTCTTTCATCCAAATTTGTCCCCTTGCTTTACTCAATCCTTGAATACGGTGGAGTCCTTACAGAACAGCAACTACAATATTTTGTAGGTGACAATGTACCCATACCGCAATCAATAAAGTACAAAGCTTCAAAATTGCAAATTCGCAAACCTGATGATTCTCTGATTAGTCTTGATGCAAGCCAACAGGCCTTTACTCAGACGGATTTGCCCGGAATTTATGTCATTGAATCATCCGCCGGGGATAAGCTTTTTGCGATAAACTTAGACCCAAAGGAATGCCAAACAAACGCTATGCCAATCGAAGACATTGAAAGGTTTGGTGTCCCGCTTAAGCAGCCTTCAGACATTCCCATCGAACAGACTATACAGGTAAAGAGTCGAAGTAACTTCGCCGGATTGGAACATGAGCAGAAAGTTTGGCGGTGGGCATTTATTGTATTGTTAGCTTTGTCATTCATCGAGATATGGCTGGCGGGGTGGTTGACCCGTCGGCCTTCTAAATCTCAGGGAGAACAAAAATGATTGAAAGAGCTCTACGTCAGCAACTCCGACCGATAGTGAATCGCCGAAGGCGTCTGTATTTAGCGTGGAGGTTGTCAGTATATTGGTGCATTGCAGGACTCATAGGTATCGCTCTATTAGGCGTTGACTGGCTCTGGGGATGGAGGTCGCCTATCGTAAGC
>CAZJIR010000211.1:4178-5693 GCA_964546095.1 uncultured Pirellulales bacterium | reverse complement strand
TATAGACCGCTTCGGCCAGAACAGTTGAAGTTGTAGTACCATCGCCGACAACGTCCGAGGTTTTGCTGGCGACTTCATTGACCATCTTTGCCCCCATGTTTTTGAACGGTTCGGGCAGTTCGATTTCTTTACTTACTGAGACCCCGTCTTTTGTTACTTTCGGAGAACCCCAGCTTTTGTGCAGGATAACGTTTTTTCCGGTTGGTCCGAGTGTGACCTTCACCGCTTCAGCTAATTGTGACAGGCCATCTTTGAGCTGCGCTCGTGCTATATCGTCGAACATTAATTGTTTTGCCATTTTTACTACCTCTTTGAATTTTCTTCTTATCGGTTTTTAGTTCGTATCTAATGAGCTATAAACTTTAGGTTAATGTTTTATTTTTCAACAATTCCAAGAACATCACTTTCTCGCAGGATAACATATTTTTCACCTTCAAATTCTATGTCACTTCCCATGTATTTTGCATAGATAACTTCGTCTTTTTTCTTTACAGACATCTGGTTTAGCTCGCCGTTGTCGAGCATTTTGCCCGGGCCGACTTCTACTACTTTGCCAATCTGTGGTTTTTCTTTTGCCGTGTCCGGCAGAATGATTCCCCCTGCAGTTTTCTCTTCAGCATCTGATTGTTTGATAATGATTCTGTCATCAAGAGGTTTAAGTTTCATAACTCACTCCTTATCATTTTTTCACTTGTTGATTTCCTGTTTATTTAATTATGAAATACGGATTGACATCCTCATACATGTTTAGTGTTATTCCTTAGCCCATAATTTCAAGCACTATAACAGTATTGATAGAATCCGGTGCTTCACCCGGCACTGTAACAATAACTTTGTTCTCGCCTTCTCTGACAATAGGTAGTGTGGGGTGTTGCTTATCGGCTAATAAATATGCTTTTTTAACTGTTTTGTTTAGTCCAGACACCTCTAATTTGCCGTCCGTTGGCCAGTCGAATACGTGAAGATATAGCTTGCCGGGCTTTGCAGTGCATCGTCCCCACGGCACTTCGCCGAGAGGACTGGCCGTTGTTCCGTAAATGCTTTCACTGTTCACCTTCATCCATTCGCCTATGGCCGCCAGTCGTTCAATGCTGGGTGTGGGGATTAGCCCCTCGGTAGTAGGGCCAACGTTCAGTAGAAAGTTACCGCCTTTACTGGCAATATCCGTCAATTTACGCAACAAGTCTTCGGTTGATTTCCAGTTGTGGTCATAGTGCTTGTATCCCCAGGTGTCATTCATGGTCATGCAGGTTTCCCAATCAACGCCCGGCAGACCTGTTGGAGGTATTTGTTGCTCAGGAGTACCGAAGTCACCGGCGTATTCCTCTCCCTTGCTCATCCCCTGCATTCCTTTACGTCCCTTGCCCACACGGTTGTTAATAACAATATCAGGCTGGAGGCTTAGAACATAATTGAACATATCTTTACCTTGTGATTCTGTCCAGTCCTTTACCCATTCGCCGTCGAACCATAGAACTCCAAGAGGTCCATAGTTGTTTACCAGTTCTTTAAGCT
>CAZJIR010000211.1:0-4160 GCA_964546095.1 uncultured Pirellulales bacterium | reverse complement strand
GGGATTCGAGCGTTTCGTATCATTATAGTTCGGATAGAAAGGTCTCTGTGCATCGGGTTGATGCCAGTCCATTATTGAGTGATAAAAGCAAAATCTGATACTTTGTTTCTTACATGCTTTGGACAACTCTTCGAGGATATCACGCTTGAACGGTGTAGCATCGATAATGTCATAGTCTGTTACCTTTGAATCCCACAGACAGAAGCCATCGTGATGCTTGGATGTGATGACAATATATTTCATTCCGGCGTTTTTGGCGATTTGCGCCCACTCATCGGCATCGAACTTAACCGGATTAAACTGTTTTGTTAGCTGTTCATACTCAGCGACAGGTATATCACCTCTTTCCATAATCCACTCACCGATTCCGGGTATTCTTTTGCCTTTCCACTCACCGGCTGGCACTGCATAAAGGCCCCAGTGGATAAACATACCAAATCTCGCTTCTCGCCACCACTCCATTCGCTCATCCTTACTCATTGGTTCTTTCTGTTCAGGCAGATATGTTCCTTTCTGCAGGCAACCGGGAATTGTTAAGACACATAGCACTACTATTATACTCATCTTGGCTCTACGAGTGTTATTATTGTTACATGTCCGGATTGTTTTATTATACATTGCTTTGTTTCCTTACCTTATTGAGCTTTGTATTATATGAGCAGCATCAAATGATATTTTCTTTTTAGCTGTTGAGTGACTCTTGGTTCCCGATTTACATCATACCCATGCCGCCACCCATTCCACCCATTCCTCCCATTCCTCCCATGCCTCCCATGCCACCCATACCTGGACCTCCCGGTCCACCGGGGGGCATATCTTCTTTTTCTTTCGGCTTTTCTGTAACAAGGCAATCTGTCGTTAATAGTAAACCGGCGATGCTTACAGCGTTTTGAAGTGCGATTCGAGTAACCTTTA
Organism: uncultured Pirellulales bacterium; assembly: GCA_964546095.1. Classification (GTDB taxonomy): domain Bacteria; phylum Planctomycetota; class Phycisphaerae; order Sedimentisphaerales; family Anaerobacaceae; genus NIOZ-UU13. Next base: position 3,245 of record CAZJIR010000211.1, on the reverse strand, counting down.
CAGGGTCGATGATACCGGCTTTAAGCAGGTCTTCATATTTATCTGTATTTGCGTTATAGCCGAAGCCGTCTTTGCCTTCTGAAACTTTGTTTACCACGAGATTTGGAGTTGTACCCGCGTTATAAGCGATGCAGTAGCAGGGCATAGAGAGTGCCTTTGCTAATATATCTGCACCTGTTTGTTCATCTCCTTTGAGTTTCAGTTTCTGGACGGCATCAATACAGCGGATTAGCGCTACGCCTCCACCCGGGACGATACCTTCTTCAATAGCTGCTCTGGTGGCATGCAGAGCATCTTCGATTCGGGCCTTTCTTTCTTTCATTTCTGCTTCACTTGCAGCGCCGACGTTGATTTGAGCCACACCGCCGGTGAGTTTGGCTAACCGTTCCTGTAACTTCTCCCTGTCATAATCACTTGTAGTAATTTGGATTTCATCTCTTATCTGCTTGATTTTGCCATTGATGTCTTTCTGGCCACCTGCCCCTTCGACAATAATTGTGTTGTCGTTATCGATGGTTACTTTTTTAGCCTGTCCGAGCTGTTTTATGCTGATGTTTTCCATCTCAATGCCTAAGTCTTTGAAGATTGGTTCTGCGCCTGTAAGTACGGCTATGTCCTGCAGCATTGCTTTTCTGCGGTCGCCGTAACCCGGCGCTTTCACTGCTGCAACCTGCAATACACCTTTTAGCTTATTAACAACAAGTGTTGCTAATGCTTCGCTCTCGACATCTTCTGCGATAATCAGCAATGGCTTATTGGCTTTTGCGACCTTCTCCAGCAGCGGTACAAGCTTACCTACATTACTGATTTTCTCCTCGTGAACGAGGATGAACGGTTTCTCTAATTCGCAGACCATGTTTTCAGTGTCAGTTGCGAAATGTGGAGAGAGATAGCCCCGGTCGAATTGCATTCCCTCTACGAACTCGACAGTTGTTTCGAAGCTTTTACCCTCTTCGACTGTGATAACACCATCTTTACCGACGCGCTGGAAAGCTTCGGCCATAATCTTTCCGATTTCCACATCGTTGTTAGCTGAAACTGAGGCTATATTGATTATGTCGTCAACTTTTGTTATGTCTACTGGCTTAGACAGCTTAGTCAGCTTGTCTGTTACTACCTTAGCTGCCTTTTGCATACCGCGGTTCATTGCCATAGCGTCTGCGCCGGCTGCGAGGTTTTTGTATGATTCTTTGAACAAAGCTTCAGTCAACACCGTGGCTGTTGTAGTGCCGTCACCGGCGATTTTTGAGGTTTTGCTTGCTGCTTCTTTTACTAATTTTGCACCCAGGTTTTCGCTTTTATCTATAAGGTCGATTTCTTCGGCAACCGTTACGCCGTCTTTGGTTACCGTAGGGCCGCCCCAGCTTTTATCGATGACTGCGTTTCGGCCTCTTGGACCGAGGGTTGGTTTTACCGCTGCAGCGAGTTTTTCCACGCCAGCTAATAGGCCTGCTCTTGCATCGGTCTCAAATGCCAATTCTTTGACTGCCATAATGACTTGCCTCCTTAAATTGTCTGCTTTAGAAAAGATTCAATCGTTAATTTTCGCATAATTTATACAAAACGTGCAAAAGATATACCAGCTTTTATGCTGATAGATGGCTAATTTGATTTGTTTTCAGTAACTTATTTATTAACAGGCAATTATGGAATACAAAAAATAGCAATAGGAGCAGTATGTCAGGATTCACTCGCCTAAAAGATACCAATTTTGGCATTGAAAGATTGTTTAACACGCCAAGTTGACAGGGATTATTGTGTGATGTATGGCAGTAGTAGAGACCGTAATGCTATCGTAAAAGTGATTCAAAAAGTGTCTTTATAAGATAAAAAGTGAAAATGTGAGGTTATCTCTGTTCAAGGACGTTGATAACCTCACATATTGTCGTGGGCGGATTTTTCGTACTTATTATTCTTGCTGCCATTCATTCTGATGTGGCTCACTGGTCGTTTCCTGATAATTTGAAGAGGGTTCTTGTGAGGCTTCCGGTTGCTCATTGCTGTTTTCAGGCCATGTGTTTGAGTTATCGGAATTACCTTCGGGCCATTGCTGTGATTGGTCGGGTTCTTCTGATGGCTCCTGAGTTTTACTGCCGGATTTAATGGCATTGATAATTTTCTCAAATAGATTAATAGACATTTTTAATCTCCTAACCAAATCGGTTTCTTACATTTCTTGAGTATTTGTTATTTGTGTATAAAAAGGCTTTTTCACACTATTTTCGACTATTTTTAGCAACGACTTTATTTGTAAAAGTGAATAGGAAGGCACAGTAGCAGGTTATTTAGAAGAAGAATGGAATTCAAGCAAGGTTGCCAGTTGAGTGGTTATGGGCTGTTATTACGTAGAATATTGACAAATGGGATTTGGACGAGCGGTTTTTCATACTCTTTGTTAAGTATTATGTAAGTTCTTGTCAAATAAATAATTATAAGAATTGCTAAAATTCTCTTTAATACAAGCATTTTTGAGCTTTTTCTGGAATTTTTTATGTAGTGACGTTTGATACCCCTGATTTATAGCTTATCTCCAGAGCTTATTATAATATTAAGAACACATACCAAGTTGTATATTATAATTAACGAATTCCGCATTTTGGTGTGTTCTTGGTGAGTAGGCAAAAAATCCTTGACGGAGTCGCGGTTTTTTTGTATAAGATATCAGGCAAGAAGGTTTATTTGGGCTTAAGATAGATAGTGTGTAAACTGCACTTAGCGAAGCTAAATTGACCAGCTTTTATTGATTGCGGTTCTTTGAGGTGTGGTGTTTGTAATTTTTCCTATAGAGGAGGAGTAATTTTGTATTTTGTTAGGCATATAATTTTAAGTGGAATTGTATGCCTTGCGAGTTAATAAGTTCTATACATTTTCAATCTAAATCACGGCTTTGCAGAAAGGAGGTAATATAAAGTCGTCAAAAACTTATCCTGGGCAAATATAATAAAAATGTAATGTAGTAAGGCCGAGATTTTTTTCGGTTGTTTTGTTCGAATTTGTTTGAGGCGGGCTTCAGCGGTGGTGGAGGTAAAGCACTCTGTTGCGATTGAAGCCAATCGTTTTAGATTCGAAATACGGATATCGAAATTCGTTCCTTGCAGCGTTATTCTGCGAATTTTCTCTATCCTTCGCTTTTGAGCTGCTATGAAGAAGGTCTGCGTACCACAAGTAGCATTGATAAAAAGTAAAGAACAAATTCAAATGTCAAAAGTCAAAAAATTCTAAACTGAAGGTTTTGAACATTTGAA
>CAZJIR010000210.1:0-5701 GCA_964546095.1 uncultured Pirellulales bacterium | reverse complement strand
CCGTGCCGGTGATATTGCTGCTCACCGCTGTACTGGCCTGCTACATCCCGGCGCGAAGGGCAGCGAGAAGCGACCCCATGGAGGCGCTGAGGTATGAGTGAGGCAGAAAACGGAATACAGAAGACAAGTATATGGAAGGAATTATAAATGAGTACTTTAATCAACGACATCAAATACGGCATCAGACAATTAATTAAGTCACCCGGCTTTACGGCTATAGCCATCGTATCATTAGCGCTGGCTATTGGAGCCAATACTTCGGTGTTCAGTTTGTACAATGCTCTGATCCTTAAGACACTGCCCGTGCGCGATGCCGGCCAGCTGCGCGTGCTCACTTGGGCGGGCGACATCAACGCTAATTTTAGCTACTGTCGTGTCACCGGAGGCACTGGCAATGTGGTTTCCTATCCGCTCTATTGTACGCTGCGGGAGCAGGCGAATGGTATGGCGGACGTGTTTGCATTCTCGGAATTCGAAGGATTCGATCCTCTAACTGTTATCGCCGGAGAAGAAACGTTCACGGCCCACGGCCTTATAGTATCCGGTAATTTTTTTGAAGGATTGGGTTTGGAAGCACAGATTGGCCGAACCGTCCTGCCGGAGCACGATCAGCCGCAGGCAGAACAGGTTACTGTTATATCCTCTGCCATCTGGCGGCGATACTTCAACCGCGATCCCGGCGTCATCGGGCGGACCGTTACACTTAATCGGTATCGCTTTACTATTATCGGCGTTCTTCCAGAGAATTTCCTCGGACTATCGGCCGGAGATAGAAGCGATTTCTACATCCCCATGTCCGCCCAGGCTTTAGTTCGGCCGCATTGTCCCCTGACCGCTGCTGACGTCTGGTGGGTGCAGGTCATGGCACGATTATCACCTGGCGTTGGAGATGAACAACTTCAAGCCTCTCTGGGGGGCGTGCTTAACCGGGCCGTTACAGACCTGTCCTTGAATGATTCGGACAAACCGGTGCGTGCGGTAATAGAGGACGGCAGTCGCGGACCTCTCGGGTCACGGCAAAATATAAGAAAATCATTATCGATACTGATGGGTATCGTCAGTATTGTTTTGTTGGCCGCATGTGCCAATCTGGCGTCATTGTTACTGGCTCGTGGAGCTTCAAGGCAGCAGGAAGTAGCCATTCGGGCCGCTCTTGGTGCAGGTTCATGGCGTCTTATTCGTCAGGGACTAATCGAAAGCCTGATTATTGCCCTTGCCGGTACGGCTGGTGGATTGTTACTTGCTGCATGGGGAAATCAGTTCCTCTTAAAGATGTTGTGGCCATCGAAGGTTATCGTGGATTTAAGCCTGGATGTAACTGTGCTTGGTTTTACCATGTTGATTTGTATCGGGTCGGCATTGTTGTTCGGCTTGCTACCTGCCTGGCGTTATAGCTGTGTTAACCTGATTGTCTCACTCAAGGAACGCTCTTCGAGCGCATTGTCACGTATGCGATTGGGCAAATGGATGGTCTCGATACAAACTGCTCTCGCTCTGTTGCTGCTGGTAGGGGCCGGCCTTTTTATGCGTACACTAATAAATCTTTATCAGGTTGAGACCGGTTTCAATATCAAGAATCTCCTTGTGTTCAATTTGGATTCAAGCAAGGCGGATCTGGAAGATCGACAAATGGTAGACTTCCATGAACTGGTGCGTTCTTCTATTGCTGCCTTGCCGGGTGTACTGGACGTTGCGAATTCCAATATTCCGCTGCTCAATCGTGGAAGAAGTGAGACTACAATCGACTTGCCGAATCGGTCGGATAGACATCATATCTTAATACTCAATGTTAGCGATTCGTTCTTTTCCACGATGGGTATTCCATTATTGGCCGGCCGTAATTTCAGTGAAGTTGATCACCCCGCTTCAGACAAGGTTATTCTGATCAATCGAAAATTTGCGCAAAGTGTCTTTGCCGGTGAGAATCCTATTGGAAAAATCCTCCACATTCGTGGAAGCGATTACCGCATTGTGGGTGTGTGTGGTGATACCAAGTACTACGACCTCAAAATGCCGGTAGAATCCACAGTATTCTTTCCCTGTCGCCAACATACCGGCAGCAGACGCCTCACTTATCAAGTGCACACAGCTTTGGAGCCATTATCTCTTGTTCCGGCCGTTCGTAAATTAGTAGCCGACATTAGCCCGAATGTTCCAATGGCCGATATCAAGACCCTTGCGGCCCAGCTCGACGAATCCATTGCGAACGAAAGATGCTTTGCAGTGTTGGCGATGTCCCTTGCCCTGTTGGCAGTGCTTTTATCATGTATCGGCTTGTTTGGACTCATGTCGTACTACACGACGCAAAGGACCGGCGAGATTGGTATTCGTATGGCCCTCGGCGCTCAACCCTGGGACGTCGGTTTCTCGGTGTTGCATAGCGCGATATTGCTGGTCCTTACCGGAGCGGCGATCGGCATACCTTTGGTATTGGCAACATCGCAGCTTGTCCGAAGCTATCTTTTCGGCATAGAGCCCTATGATCCGGTTTCCATTGTCGGAGCTACAACTTTACTAATTCTTGTCTCTCTTGCGGCCGTATGGTTTCCTGCTCGAAGGGCTGCGAAAACCGATCCCATGGAGGCGCTGAGGTATGAATAATAAAATAGAATCCAGAATACAGAAGACAGAATTCGGAATGAAATCAAAATAGTATGTAATTACAAGGTACGAAAGGCCGTAACAATCTTTACTTGTTTGGAGTAAGAATATGATTAAACAGAAAGAACCATTAATTAATGTGAAGGACCTTCATAAGGTCTTTGTAACCGAGGAAGTAGAAACCCATGCCCTGTCGGGGGTTCATCTGGAAATCCAAAAGGGGGAATATATAGCAATTGCCGGCCCTTCGGGCTGCGGCAAATCCACGCTACTGTCTATTTTGGGTCTTCTGGATTCACCCACAGAAGGCGACTACCAGCTCAATGATAGTCCGGTTGCTGATTTATCTGCATCACAAAGGGCGCGTATCCGCAACCGAGAAGTGGGATTTATCTTCCAGAGTTTTAACCTGATTGGCGACCTGACAGTCTACGAGAATGTGGAACTGCCTTTGACTTATCAGAAGATGCCCAGGGCCGAACGCAAAGAGCGCGTGCAAAACGCCCTGGAGAAAGTCTCTATGGCCCATCGCATGAAACATTACCCCAGCCAACTGTCCGGCGGACAACAGCAACGTGTAGCCGTGGCCCGGGCTATTGTCACAGAGCCATCCATTTTGTTAGCCGACGAGCCTACAGGTAATCTTGACTCAAGCAACGGCGACATAGTTATGGAAATGTTGGGGGATCTACATCGTGCCGGCTCTACAATTTGCATGGTCACACACGACCCTCGCTACACCAGGTATGCACAGCGTACAGTACATCTGTTCGATGGTCGTATTGTAGAAGACCAGCGAACCGAGGAGATTGTGTGATGGTGACAATGATTCAAGATGTTCGGTATGGATTACGAATGTTGCGAAAAAATCTCGGGTTGACGGCGGTAGTGATACTGACGCTAACATTCGGTATTGGGATTAACATCGCTGTCTTTACTATAGTTGATGGTATTTTGCTGCGCCCGTTGCCCTTTCCTGAATCGGATAAGCTGATATTTGTTGGCTATCACCAGAATGGCATGCTGGATACGCTCTCAGGGCCTGACTTTCTTGACTGGGAAAGCCAGAACCAGGTTTTTGAAAATTTATCCGCTTTCACTTTCTCTGACAGGAACCTAACAGGCGTCGGTCGTCCGATGGCTCTGAAGACCTGGGAAGTCACAGCAAACTATTGCCAAACCATGGGTATCAAACCAATTCTGGGCCGCGGCTTTCTATCCGAAGAATCTATCGAAGGCAATCATAAGGTTGTTATCCTAAATCATGATATATGGCAGCAACGATTCGGCGCCGACCCACAGGTAATCGGGAAACGTATCACTTTGGATGGAGAACCTTACACCGTGGTTGGAGTTGATCCAGGAAATCAAGGGATTATAGGGCAGATGGCTCAAGTTTTAGTTCCTCTGGTCAAACGGCAATTAACTCAAAACCGAAGCTCACATGCCTACCTTGCTTTTGGACGGCTCAAACCTGGAATAACTCTACAGCAGGCTCAGGCGGAGATGGATACTATTGTCAGCCGGCTGGTACAGAAGTACCCTAATACCAATGCGAACTCTCGCGTTGAACTTATGCCTCTACATAAGATATTGATAAGAGAAGCCGGAGCAATGCTTTGGATTTTATTCTCTGCTGTGGGGCTGTTTCTTTTAGTCGCAGGTGTGAATGTAGCCAGTATCCTGTTGGCACGCTCAGAAACGCGAAGACCTGAAATCGCTGTGCGCCGTGCGTTGGGAGCCAGCCGGTTCCGTGTAATTAGACAGATACTCGTCGAAAGTATGGTTCTGTCTATGCTCGGTGGTATCTCAGGTCTGCTAATGGGTTATTGGGCTGTAACATACCTGCAGCAAATGTTGCCCAGTGAACTTTTCGGAGGTATCCCTCTTTTCAGCCAGATACAGTTCCATCCTCGCGTTCTGGGTTTCGCCTGTATAATCTCACTACTAACAGGATTGCTCTTCGGCATTATCCCGGCCTGGCATGCGTCACGATCCATGTTGACAGAGATTCTCAGGCAAGGAACTCAAACTGCTCTCGGGGGTTCACGCAGGCATGGTTTGCTAAGTGTCTTTGTGAGTACGGAGATAGCACTTGCTCTTGTTTTACTCGTTGGTGCCGGATTGCTCGCGAAAAGTTTCTATCGTTTTCAACGTGTCGAGCCAGGCTTTGACAGCAAACAGGTGCTGGCCATGGAATTAGAACTTCCGTTGCAGGATAGATATAAAACTCGCTATCGACGTCTGGCGTTCTTCAATCAGGTAAAACGACGCATAGCGTCCATTTCGGATGTTATATCGGTTGATTCGATTAGTCTTCGCCCATTGAATGTCTGGAAATCCAGTCAAGGTTTCCGGATTGAGGGACGAGCCCCTCTGCAAACAGGACGGCATCGGTCAGCCGAATACAGGCAAATCAGCTGGGGTTATTTCTCCACGATGAAAATGAAATTAAGGTCGGGACGTTTTCTACAGGAAAAAGACGACGATACCAATCCGGTCATGGTGGTGAATGAGGCCTTTGTATCTCGTTACTTCTCTGATGAAGACCCTCTGGGCAAACGCATACTCTTTGGTGGAAGAAATCTGGAGATTGTGGGCGTCGTTGGTAATGTCAAGTCACGCAGCATGAGTTTGAACTTAATAGAACATCCTCCAAAAATGTATGAACCTATCACCCAGGCATGTGACAGCTCCTTTACAATTATGGTCCGGACAAAAAATGACCCGACGGTGTTAATCGGTCCAATTCAACGGCAGATATGGGAAGTTGATGGTGATTTGCCTATTGCCAAGATTCACACTATGAATGATGTGTTGTACGAATCCTTGGCCCTGCAGTATGTTGGGTCTTTATTAATGTGCGTGATAGCCTTAGGCGCTTTGCTTCTTGCCGTAATTGGGGTCTATGGCCTTTCAGCCTACTCCACAAATCAACGTCAACATGAGTATGGCATCCGTTTAGCTATAGGGGCGCAGAGCAGGGATGTTCATTGGTTAGTGATGAAAAAAGGATTAAAGCTCACCGCTATAGGTTCGGCTGTTGGCTTAATAGCTGCATTGGCTCTGGCTAGGGTCTTATCAAGTGTTCTCTATGACA
>CAZJIR010000209.1:0-5705 GCA_964546095.1 uncultured Pirellulales bacterium | reverse complement strand
TGCAACCTTCGGATTCGAAGTCCGCGACTCTATCCAATTGAGCTACGGGCGCAAAGGTTCATTACTATTCATAAAATAGCCATTCCGTATAAAATTGTCAATTGCGAACAAAAGATATAGTAAATTAGTGCTGTTGTATAAACACAACATGAATAGAAACTTTATGCAGTAAAAGAGGCAAATTCCTGAATAAGCAATTTCGTATATTTACCGGGCCTGCCGTCTGCGATGAGTTTGTCGTCGAACTTGACTACGGGAACGATATCCTTTGTGGTTACAGTAATAAAAAGCTCATCAGCGTTTTTTGCTTGTTGAGATGTTAAAGATTTTTCAATAGTTTCCAACCCGATGTTTTTGCCCGCTTTAATCACAAATTTGCGTGTGATGGAAGGCAGAATATTAGATGTAAGCGCTGCAGTTTGGAGTGTTCGTCCGGAAATTGCAAAAAATGCTGAGCCTGCCCCTTCGGTTATAAAGCCATCCTCATTGACAAGTATTGCCTCGTCGCAACCCTTTTTAGCGGCTTCCTGCCGAGCGAGGACATTGGCTAACAGATTAAGCGATTTAATATCACACCGTTTCCATCGCCAATCCGGATGCGTCAATACCGCGATGCCCTTGATTTTTTGTTCTGTATCGTTGTCCAGCTTTGTTACGGTCAGGAAAAAATTCGGTTCTAAATCAGCGTCGAAGACATGGTTCCTTGGCGCTGAGCCTCTTGTAATGTGGAAATATATCTTGGCATTGGGTATGCCGGCAGCTTCGAAGGCTTTAAGAACGCGGCGGCGAATCTGGTCAATATCAACACCTGTTATTCCAATAGCTGTTAGACTGTTGGTAAGCCTTTGCAGATGCTCTTCGAGTGCGAAAATCTTACTATTGTAACTTCGCACTACTTCGTAGACTCCGTCGCCGAAGAATATGCCGCGGTCGAGGTGTACAGGTTCAACCTCTTCTACCGGAACAATTTTATCTTGTATCATAGCTATCTGCATGAAATATCCCGAAATAGGCTATTCAGCCGTGCTTTTAGCTTCGTTTTGGGTAATAGAATACAAAAATATCGGATAATTTGCTTTACAAAAATGGATTGTATATATAAAATTCCGCGGTTGTACGGTTTTTTTGTGTATAAAAGACAGGAGTTTTTCGAAATGTATGCAGTAATTGAACAAGGTTCAAAGCAATATAAAGTTGCCGAAGGCGATTATATAAATATCGACCTGACTGATATACCACATAATGCAAAGAAAATTGAACTGGATAAGGTCTTATTTATAAGCGACGGCAAAAATATCAAAGTCGGCACCCCGTTCCTGAAAGGTGCCAAGGTTATTGCCTCTTTTAAGAATACGGCTCAGGATGCTGTGGTTAAAGGTGAAAAGCTCTATCCAACACACTTGCGCAGGCGCAAGAACAGCAAAAGACGTATAGGTCACCGCCAGAAGTATCTACAGGTTGTAATTGATAAAATCGAGGTTTGAATTCGTGTGTTTGTTATTGCCGGGCAGGTGAGAGTTTATTGATAAGTCCCTCTGCGAAGGTTCGCCATTGAGCCGGGCCGTTTTCTACAAAATATTCAAACGATTTATCATCAGCTAATTTCCCTAACAGGGCTTTCCGTTCGGCCTGCTCCGGTACATCTCTAATGATTTGCTTTCGAAGTTCCTCCAGCTCAGTGAGAAATTGTCCGTGTTTTTCGGTGAATATTTTTTCCAGCTTTTTTCTTATATGGCCGGCGTAAGCGGGACAATGCCCCTCGGTGCCGATAGCTATCTGCAGGTCGCCGCGCCTTACAACAGCCGGAACGAAAAAGTCACAAAGCTCCGGCTCATCAACTACATTACACAAGACCTCTAATTCCTGACAATCTTTGTATATTCGCCTGTTGAGTTGATGGTTGTTTGTCGCAGCTATGGCAAGCACTGCCTCCGCAAGATAATTTTTTGAATACCTGGATTTTATTAGTTCAGCTTTTTTGTCCCGGCAAAGGACTGTCAGCATATTATCTATACGTTCAGCCACTACAACAAGCCTGGCACCTGCGGCCAAAAGCGATTGAGCCTTTCGAACTGCCACTGCTCCGCCGCCTATCACAACCACACGCCTACCCTTTAATTCCAGATATATAGGATATTTGCTCATGATTATTTTATCACACCTTGTTTAATGACGTTATCGAATGTAAATGAAGTGAATCGTCAAAGCATCTTGAATAGCAAAACAGGTAGTATCAAATCTAGATATATAATAACATCTTATTGATTCTTTTCAAGTCATAAAATTACTGATATAGTATAAATTAAGCATTATTTAGCTTAGCGTTATAAATTGAATCCTGGGTCTTCAGAGTAGATATGAGTGAAATAAAGAAATTGCAACCACCTCTTACTGAGCCTGATATACGTTCGTTAAAAACAGGCGACCAGGTCCTTATTACCGGTGAAATCTATACCGCCCGGGATATGGCGCATAAGAGATTATGCGAAGCCATAGAGAACGGCCAGAAGCTGCCATTTCCACTTGATGGTGCGATTATTTATTTCGTTGGCCCCACACCTGCCCGGCCGGAAAGGGTAATCGGTGCCGCAGGGCCGACAACTTCATCAAGAATGGATCCGTTCAGCCCAAAGCTGCTTGCCGAGGGTCTTAAAGCAATGCTTGGAAAGGGATATCGAGGCGAGGAAGTCAGAGACGCCCTTGAAAAATATACAGCAGTCCATCTTTCTACTATTGGTGGGGCTGGTGCACTTTTAAGTAAGCATATCGTTGCCGCTGAAGTAATCGCCTACGAAGACCTGGGGACCGAAGCTATAAGGAAACTACAGGTTGTTGATTTTCCTGCTGTTGTTGCATATGACTGTTATGGGAACAGCGTATATAAGTAAGGAGCTATTTCATTGAAAGTTGCTTTACTGGGCCTATTGCAATCGGGAAAAAGCACTATCTTGTCCGCAATCAGTGGTAAGGCGATTCCACCGGTTGGCTCAACAGCGATTGAAGAAGCTATTGTGCCCGTACCGGATGAAAGGCTCGATTGGCTGGCTGAATATTACAAGCCTAAGAAAACGACCCATGCCACAATTGACTGCCTTGACCTGCCGGGCTTTAACTTTGCTGATGAGCATGGTCGGGCTGCTGCAAGACGCCTGATTAATCAGATAAGGACCGTTGATTTGATTGTTCTGGTGATTCGAGCGTTCGAAAATCCGTCGGTCCCATCTTATCGAAATAGAGTTGACCCATCCGGAAATTTGTCGGAATTGAAGACCGAACTATTACTTGCCGATTTGGAGTTGGTAGCCACTCGCATTGAAAAACTCGAAAAGCAGGTTCATAAGCCCACTAAAACTCAGGCGCATGATAAGGCTGAATTAGCCTTGCAAAACAAATTGCAGGATGCGATAGAATCGGAAAAACCTATTAGCTCCGTTATCGAAACCGATGAAGAGCGTGAAATGATTAAATCCCTCGGTTTTCTAACTTTAAAACCCATTGCAGTTGCAGTGAACATCGGCGAGGGGCAGTTGGATAAAAAGTTCGATTTTGAAAGTGTGATTGACAATACTGTTCCCGTTGTTGAAATGTGTGCCAAGCTGGAATATGAACTTGCTCAACTGGACGATGAAAGCAAAGCCGAATTTATGGAGGACTTGGGATTAACTGAATCAGCGTCGAGTAAATTTGTTAAAAGCTGCTATTCGGCCCTTAGTCTAATCAGCTTTTTAACGGTTGTCTCGGATGAATTGCGGGCCTGGCCCATAAAACAAGGCACCGTAGCGCTTGATGCGGCTGGCAAGGTGCACACAGATATTAAGCGAGGATTTATTAGGGCCGAGACTTTTGCCTTTGATGACCTTAAAGCTCTTGGCGGTGAAAAAGCACTTAAAGCTGCCGGCAAAATCCGGCTTGAAGGGAAAGAATACGTCGTTCAGGACGGCGATATTGTTAATTTCAGATTTAATGTTTAGGCAGGTGTGACTCGAAGGCTACATTTGTGAATCGATTCTTAAAACCATTCCTTCTAATGTTGATAGTGATATCAGCAGTAGTTTTTGTCCTGTTCCGTATGAGTGGCAAAAATCCGGATACTTCGGAGACTTACACTTATAAAATCATCAACACTTTTTCTCATGACCAAGAAGCTTTCACACAGGGGCTGGTTTTCGAGGACGGGTTTTTATATGAAGGAACAGGACGCTATGGACAGTCGGAATTGCGCAGAGTTGAATTAGAAACAGGCAGTGTACGTCAAATATACGAGCTGTCACCTGATTTCTTCGGCGAAGGTATTACTATTTATGGTGACCGTATCATTCAATTAACCTATCGGGAGAGCGTTGGTTTTGTTTATGACAAAGAAACTTTTCAATTGCTGCGCCAATTCAATTACCCGATGGAGGGTTGGGGCATTACGCATGATGGCAGACATTTGATAATGAGTGATGGCACATCAGCGTTATATTTCCTGGACCCTGAAACGTTTGAGCAAGTCCGCCGTATTAGGGTCTACGAAGGTAATGTTCCCATATGGGGGCTTAATGAGCTTGAATATGTCGAAGGCCAAATTTATGCTAATATCTGGCCAACCGAACGCATTGTCAGGGTTGCACCTGATACGGGTCAGGTAATGGGCTGGATAAATTTGGAAGGTCTCCTGCCCCGAAAGGACCGAACCGAGTATGTTGATGTTCTTAACGGTATTGCTTACGATGAAAAAAATGGTCGATTATTTGTAACCGGAAAATATTGGCCAAAACTTTTTGAGATAGAGCTAATTTCTGCAAAGTAGTTCTGGTGGAAAATATATATATTTGTTATAAGAACGAGTTATTCCGGCTTTGGAGTAAATAAGACTCACTTTATATTACCGGCCTGCAAGAGCAAGCTTTTTCTGGACAGAGTTTATGAAAGCAATTTTACTGACAGGTTTGAATCAGATGGAACTGGCCGATGTACCGGACCCGGGCATAAATAAAGAAACAGATGTCTTGTTGAAGATTGAGAGGGTGGGAATCTGCGGTTCCGATGTACACTATTATGAAACCGGCAGAATAGGTGAGCAGATTGTCGAGTATCCTTTCATAATAGGCCATGAATGCTCTGCAACGGTTAAGGCTTTTGGGAGTTCTATTACACATCTCAAAGTTGGTGACCAGGTAATGGTGGAACCTGCTGCACCATGCCACAAGTGCGACCAGTGCGCCCAGGGCAGAGAGAACACCTGTCATAATGTGCGTTTTCTTGGTACACCCGGGCAGGGCGGTGGCTGCTTATGTGAATATCTTGTTATGCCACAGGAATGCTGCTTTCCAACCAACGGTAAAATTACACTCGAACAGGCGGCTTTATGTGAACCTTTGTCTATAGGTTTCTATGCCGTTAAAAGGGCCGGCTTACTTAAAGATGCCGACGTGGCGATTCTCGGCGCAGGACCGATTGGTTTGAGCTGTTTGCTTAATGCAAAGGCTCAAAATGCACGTGCTTGTTACGTAACAGACAAAATTGACGAGCGCGTGGAAGGCGCAAAAAAAGGTGGTGCAACCTGGGCCGGCAATCCGGATAAAAAGGATATTGTAAAAGAGATTCTCCAGCGACAACCTTCTGGTGTGGATGTTGTTTTTGAATGTGCTGGCCAACAGGAAGCAATAGACCAAGCGATAGAGATGCTCAAGCCAGGAGGAAAGCTGGTAATTATAGGCAGT
>CAZJIR010000208.1:0-5717 GCA_964546095.1 uncultured Pirellulales bacterium | reverse complement strand
AACCAATGTCAACCTGCCCAATTTTAAAGTCCATTTTATTATTTCCTTTAATCCGAGAGCAAAGTTTGTAACTTTAGTTTTCAGTTGGTAATCCAATAATTGAAAATTATAAAAAGTCTTTTATCCTATTGCTCTGATTATTCTTGTTCTTATTCCTGCGGGTTTGGCGCCTTCGGGCACTATACAATTGACCGCCTGGGGTATTACTTCGATTTGTACCGGCAAAGCCGGCCCGGGGTCACCGTCAATTTCAGTGTTTACCGAAGCAGTTTTGGAACTGATGAGGATGTTTTTGCCCTTTCGATAAATGACGTCACGAGTGTCGGCATGATGTTTTAAGACAGTCATAAACGAATGTTTGAGAAGATGAATGTGAGAAGCGCATTTGTAAATGCACACGTCTAATAAACCGTCGCTGAAATCTGCATAATGCAATATCTGCAGACCCATGGCATATCTTGAAATATTTCCGACAAAAACTAAGCCGGGGCCTTCGAAATTTTCTTCTCCGTCAATCTCTACTTTCATCGAATCGAATTTGTAGTTCCAGAATGTTCGCCACATCGGCCAGAAGTAATCGAAGTGGTCTATATGTCCTTCTCGCTGTTCGTGGACCCGTTTGACAACCTCACCATCAAAGCCAAAACCGGCTATAGAGGTAAAACATTTCCCGTTTGCACTTCCTAAGTCCAGAGGCCGAATATATCCTGCCTCGAATGTTCTTATTATTGTTTTTAGTCTCTCGTCAAAACCTAATTCATTTGCCAGTAGATTCTCTGTTCCGTGTGGCACTATCAGCAGCGGCTTATCACTACCTTCCAGACCGTGCGCAACCTCTCTTATAGTGCCGTCACCGCCTACGACAACTACCATTGCACAGTCGTAATCAACTGCTGCATCTGTGGCTAATTCACAGGCATTTTCCAGAGATGTTGTCAGATTAATCCTTACCTCGAATCCTCTTTTAACGAGGTATTGTTCGAATCGGCGCCCGCTCAGTTTGCTGCTTGAGGCGCCGGACTTGGGATTTACGATATACTCAATATAACCGTCATCTGGCTTCATAATTGCGGTTCTGAATTTTCGAGAAAAACTGACTTGTCATCTTTACCTAATTGTTGGAGTTGTTTCTTTATCAAAGATGCATAACTTTTCGGGATGTGCGGTAAATCAGACAGTCCCAAACTATTCTGTACTTTGGTGATACTTTTATCATCTGGTCCTTCTATCTCTACGAAATAACCTAACAGTGGCAATTGGTCCAAAGCTACCTCACATTGGCCAAATCGCCAGAGGCGACGCTTTTTTTCAATGACCAATACCTGTTCATACCCTAAGACTGAGAGCAGCTTATGGACTGAATCAGCATTGCTGATTTCAAACTCTATCTCCTGCCTCTTTTTGAAATTGCTTTTCTCCTTGGCTCCTTTATAAGTCAAAAAATATCTCTCGCCTTTACCTGCCATGTGTCGCCGTAATCGGAGACATCTGTCGGATTTGGTTAGGGTTGTATCTACATTGTCAAAAAAGTAATCGGTCTGTAACTGCTCTGTGAGAAACTCGGCACTGAGTTCAGTGAGCTTGTGCTCTATCTCTGTTAGCGAATCAACCTTTAGCTTTGCTTCGATTTCGGTACACATCTAAGTGACTATGTTTACTAATCTTGATTTAATAACAATAATTTTCTTAGGCTCTTTACCGGCTATGGCGGCAATCACCTTTTCACTCGCAAGTGCTTGTTGTTTTATTTGTTCTTCAGTTGAATCGGCGCTAACGACGATTCTGTCTTTTATCTTGCCTTTGACCTGCACGGCTAATTCGATTTCCTTCTCTTTGATAAGCTCCTTGTCATATTCGGGCCAGGCTTCATAAGCCAGACTGTCTGTGTGACCTAACCTCTCCCAGAGCTCCTCAGCAATGTGTGGCGCGAACGGTGCGAGAATCAGAACAAATTTTTCAACGACCGATTTAGGCCTGTCTTTTTGCTTACTAAGATGATTTATAAAAATCATCATAGCACTTATCGCCGTATTAAAACCAAAGCTTTCAATATCATCGCCGACCTTTTTAATCGTCTGATTCAACAGTCTAAGTGTCGCTTCATCAGCATCGGCATCTTGTATTGCTTTGACAACTTCACCGTTATCTTCGTTAACAATTGCCCGCCAGACCTTCTGTAAAAAGCGATAGACGCCTTCGACTCCCTGCATACTCCAGGGTTTCATTGCTTCCAGCGGGCCCATAAACATTTCATAAAGCCGCATCGAATCGGTGCCGTAGCCGGCAATGACTTTGTCGGGATTGACTACGTTTCCCCGGGATTTGCTCATCTTCTGACCGTCTTCGCCTAAAATCATTCCCTGATTGATAAGTTTCTTAAACGGCTCTTTTGTGCTGACGTAACCAAGGTCATAAAGAAGTTTATGCCAGAATCGTGAATACAACAGGTGCAGGACAGCATGCTCGGCACCACCGATATACAAATCGACCCCCCCGCCGTCCATCCAGTATTTTTCTTTTTCTGTGTCCCAGCCTCTTTGATTATTATGAGGGTCAAGATACCTTAAATAGTACCAGCAACTACCGGCCCATTGAGGCATGGTATTTGTTTCACGTCTGGCTTTTGTGCCATTGGGTAATGTTACGCTTACCCAATCTTTGACATTAGCCAACGGTGGTTCACCTGTCCCTGCAGGTTTATAGTTATCGACTACCGGCAGTTCCAAAGGTAAGTCTTCGTCCGAAAGTCCAATGACACTTCCATCTTCGGTATGCAAAATCGGAAATGGCTCACCCCAGTAACGTTGCCTGCTGAAAAGCCAGTCTCGCAGCTTGTAGTTTATAGCTTTTTTACCCTTGCCTTTCTGTGCAAGCCAATCTGTAATTTGCTCCTTGAACTCCGGTGTACTCAACCCATCGAACCGGCCGCTGTTAATCGCCCTGCCGTCCCCGATAAAGCACAACTTTCCCTGCTTGACTAATTCTGCTTGTTCATTATCCTGCGGTTCAACTACTGGTATGATTGGCAGGTCGAATTTTTTAGCGAATTCAAAGTCACGCTCATCGTGGGCGGGAACAGCCATAATTGCGCCGGTTCCGTAGCTAATCAAGACATAATCACTTATCCAGATGGGAATCTTTTCGCTATTAACCGGATTTATAGCGTAAGCTCCTGTAAAAACACCGGTTTTCTCTTTGGCTAAATCAGTCCTGTCCAGGTCGCTTTTACGTGCAGCTTCCTCTCGATATTTTTGGATAGCTTCTTTCCGGTCATCTGTTGTAATCATGTCTACAACTTCATGTTCAGGTGCAAATACCATATAAGTAGCGCCAAAGAGAGTATCCGGTCGCGTTGTAAACACCCAAATATTGTAATTACCGCCTTCTATTTCAAACTCAACTTCAGCACCAACGCTTTTACCTATCCAGTCCTGTTGCAGTTTCTTTATTGATTCAGGCCAATCAACCAATGATAAATCATCGAGCAGTCTTTCTGCGTATTTGGTTATTCGCAGCATCCACTTGCGCATAGGTTTTCTGATTACAGGATGCTCTCCCCTTTCGCTCAGGCCGCCGATGACTTCTTCGTTTGCCAAAACCGTTCCGAGTGCTGGACACCAGTTGACCGGCACTTCTGCTTCATAAGCCAAACGATTTTCGGCTATGTATTTTTGCTTATCCTGCTCGCTTAATCCATCAGGGATTGGCAATTGTTCTATTGGTTTGGCTTTTTGCTCAGTTTCATCGAAAAAGCTATTGAAGAATTTCAGAAAAATCCATTGTGTCCACTTATAATAATTCGGGTCGGTAGTATTGACCTCCCTGTCCCAGTCATAGCTAAAGCCAAGAGACTTGATTTGTTTGCGAATATTATCTACATTTTTTTGTGTAGTTTCTTTGGGAGGTGTTCCGGTCTGGACGGCGTATTGCTCAGCCGGCAGGCCGAACGCATCGTAGCCCATAGGATGAAGAACATTAAAACCATTCATTCGTTTATAACGGGTAACTATATCACTTGCTGTATAACCTTCCGGATGGCCTACATGCAGACCCTGACCGCTGGGGTAGGGAAACATATCAAGCACATAGTATTTTGACTTGGAGCCGTCACAATCCTGTGCTTTGAATGTTTTATTCTCTTCCCAGAAGTGCTGCCACTTCTTTTCAATGTCACTGAATTTATAAAGTCCCTTCTTTGAACACATTTGTTTTGTTTGCTCCTTATCAAAGCCAAAACAATCTTCTGTAACACAATAAAACAAATATCCGGGAAAATCCACTAAAATTCATCGTCTATTGGTGGTGATAAACTTTGACAAGTTATAATTTTTGTAAGATGTGAAAGGATAACTTAATGGGATGGCGGTCTGTCAATACGAAGTGAAAGGTTTAATATTCCCACATTCCGTCCGGCCGGACATGAAGCAATCCGGTATCGCGATAAAATTCCAGGGTCGCAATAGTATAATCCACCAAGGCTTGCGTGGCGGCATTTTGAGCGTCAAATAGGTCATCCTGGGCACTAAGTACTCTCCGGCTGCTTGCCCGGCCATATTGAAGCAAAAGAAAAGTTTTATTAAATCGTTTCTCAGCAAGTTCGAGGCTGTCTGACTGTACTTTGTGGTGTTCAGCCGCTTCAGTAAGGTCACGATAAGCTTGACGTACCTGAAGCCTGACTGTATCAGCGGCCTGTTCGTATTCTCGCTGTTGCTGGTTTAAAGTTATCAAAGCTTTGCGGTAAACATGTTGTTCAGGCACTCGGTCAAGGGGCAGGTCAAGTTCAAAACCAAGACCATGCTCCTCTCTTAGAGCCTCGAGAGTATTGCGGTCGGCTCGTCTTGCTGAAATAGCGTTAGTGCTGCCAACTATGTTTAATTCGGCCCTGAGACTATCTGCGGCAACAAAAACTTTGCGTTGGGCATCGACGACGGCGCCTGCGGAGTTGGCCAGGTCAAGCCGCCTGTATAAAGCGGCTTCTATAACTTCAGCTTCGGCAAAATCAGGCTCTCTCATTTCTGCGCTTCTTAAAGCTTCAAGCTCGTTGGCATCTAATTGGAATTGAGCTGTAGGAGGCAAACTTAAAGTTATTTTAAATTCATCAAGCGATTGTTTGTATTCTTTTTCTGCCTGAATAAAGATATCTTGAGCTTGAAGTCTGTCCTGACCGGCTCGGTCAAGTTCGAATTTAGGAATACGTCCTGCGTTGGCTAATTTTTCAACTCGCTCATAGACTGTGTTCAGGGTATCGTAGTTTTTCCGGGCGTTCTGTACCTTATCGAATTTCAGCAGAACTCCGTAATATTCACTTACAATCGAGACAACAAACGTTTTACGAAATCGATTAAATAAGCGTACTTCGTACAGTGTATCAAGTTCTGCTTGAGTGAGGTTTTCTAAGACGACGTTACGGTCTCTGCCGCGAAGCAAGGGTTGCGTAACAGTCACGTTTATAAGCGAGGCAAGACCGCTTCGCAGGTTACCGCTAAGCACGTCGACTCCGACAGCGGCAAGCTTTGTGCTGATTACGGCGCCGTTTGCTAATAATTGGTTAAAACCATAGTTGGCTTCGATTCCTAACTCCTCATTATCTCGGTCGGCAGAGTATCCGCCGGATAATCCGCCGAAGAATCGTCTTTCGAACTGATGGCGGGTCAGCCGAAGGTCGAGTGCCTTGATATAAAGTGCTTCTTTTTGGTTCTGGTATTCTCGATTATGAG
>CAZJIR010000207.1:0-5726 GCA_964546095.1 uncultured Pirellulales bacterium | reverse complement strand
AAATATGAGCTCGTTTTTCGATGCTTGATTCTCGTAACTCGATGTTTTGAAGTGATTAAAGAATTTTGGAAAAATTTTATTTTTGCTTTTAGGTACCTGCACGTTTGGCAAAAATTTTGCATTTTTTGGCCGGTAGAGCGTTTTTTATTTGACAAATAGGGAAAAGAGGGGATACTCTGGCCCTTCGACTCCGTTTCCGCCTTCCCCTTCGGCCTTACTCAGGGTTGCGGCGAGACAAGCAGGGTGAAGGGTAGTGAATTCCGTTCCGTCTGAAGCCGGGTGTAAAATATTATTGTTATTCAAGTTAGGGGGCTTTTTTGTACGATAATCTATATATTGGGGTGGCATTTTTCTGTTGGGGCAGGAGCCTATAACAGCAAGCTTCGCTGTGCTCTGCTTGGAACAACGAAAAGTTGCTCGTTTTTATCGGTTTGATGTAATAGCACTATCTTGCTATAATGATACAGTATATTGTAGATATTGGGTGGCGTGAAGGGTTGATAAAGTGCCGTTAGTAAAACTTCTTGGTAAAAAGAATTTCGATAGAATCGAGGGTATTTTTCGCAAGCATTTTCAGCTCGGCCTGGAGATGAGGAATATCCAGGGCAAGGAAATCAAACTGATGTGCAGCGCCGATTATGAGCCGGCGTTTTGCAGGATTGTTAAAAGCAAGGCCGGCGGCCTGGACAGGTGTAATAAGGAGCGCCGGCGAAGCCTTAAAATTGCGATAGAGACCGGGCAATCTTATATTTCGCTCTGTCATGCGGGTATAGTGTTGGTTTGTGTGCCGGTTATGGATAAGGACAAGGCGCTGGGAGGGTTATTTTTCGGCAAATGCCTTTGGGAGCCCGTAACGCAAATCCTAATCAGGGATGTTGAAAAACGGCTCGATGGTGTTCCGATTGACAGAAAGAAACTGGCCGGGGCGATGCGTAAGCTGCCGTTTATTCAGGGCCGGAAAATCAATAAGGCGGCTGAGTTTCTGTTCGATTTGCTTTATGAGGTCGGCGGGCTTGACCCGCGCGTTGTCAGATGGCGGCGTGAGCGTTCCGAGCAGCAGTCGCAGATTGGTGAGTTTATTCAGGAGAGGAAAAAGCTCGGCACCGAGTGGCAGTATCCTTTGGAGAGCGAGCGGGAGCTGATGGGTAAGGTCAAAATCGGCGACAGGACCGGAGCAAAAGAGATTCTTAATTCCATACTCGGAACGATATTGTTCAAGACTATCGGGGAGCTTGGAATCCTTAAGGCGAGGCTGCTGGAGCTGTTGAGTATTTTGAGCCGGTCGGCGGTGGAAGGCGGAGTCAATATTGATATTATGCTCGAAAAGAATCTGACGTATGTAAACAAAGTAATGCAGATTAATAACCAGGAGGATTTGTGTGCGTGGATTAGTACGGCGCTGAATGAGTTTGTCGATTTGGTTTATTCTTCGCAGGATGCGCGAAAGGTTACTCAGGTCAGGCCGGCCATAAATTATATCGATGCCAACTATAATAAGGCAATTACTCTTGCCGAGGTTGCCAAGGCTTCACATCTGAGCGTGTCCCGGCTGGCGCATATATTCAAGGAGCAGATGGGAATTACTATTATAGATTACCTGACGAGTGTTCGGATAGAGCGGGCGAAACATTTGTTACTGGCGACGGACCAGAATTGCACCGAGATTTGCTTTCAGGTCGGTTATAATAATCAGAGCTATTTTACCCGAACCTTTAAGGGTCTGGTGGGGATGACGCCGCGGCAGTTCAGGACCAGGAATCTGCGAAAGTAAAAGATTTCAGCACCTTTATAATAAACACGGATTATTACTGACTCAAATATTCACTATCGTTGATTTACACACGGGCTATCACTGACATAATTACCGACTTACACTTGCTTTTCTCTTATGTACTTGTGAGCAGTTTTTGGACAGGCATACATTCTTATCTTGACAGTTCGGCGGTGCTTATCGTACTATCAGCGTTCGCCGGGAATGACGAAGGCAGTAGCACCGTAAATTACGAATTGTTGAAATCAGTATTTATGGCAAAGCGAATTGCTATTTTAGGCTCGACGGGGTCGATTGGTAAAAATGCGCTGAAGGTGATAGATGCGCTTGGTTCGGAGTATGAGATTGTTGCGTTGAGCGCTCACAGCAGCGTTGAGCTGTTGGCTGAACAAACCAGACGATATAGACCCGGATATGTTGCTGTAACGAACTCTGATTTTGTGGAGCAGCTTCGTGAGCTTGTGGGCGATTTGGATGTGGAGATTTTGGCCGGGCCGGATAGTTTAAAAGAGATTGCCGAATTTGAAGAGGTTGATATTGTCCTGGCTGCGGTTGTCGGTGCGGCGGGACTGCCTGCGGTTCTTGCGGCCGCCAGGTGCGGCAAGCGGCTTGCTATTGCGAACAAAGAGCCACTTGTTGTAGCGGGCGAGCTGCTTATGAGCGAGGCAAAGAAGAACAGCAGTGATATTTTGCCCGTGGATAGTGAACATTCGGCGATTTTCCAGGCTATGCAGTCGGGTACCCGTGAGCAGGTCAATAAAATCATCCTGACTGCTTCGGGTGGGCCGTTCAGAGGGGCAAGCCCTGAGGATATTCAAAACGTAGCATTAGAGCAGGCGCTTGCGCATCCTGTCTGGAATATGGGGCCGAAAATCACCATTGATTCGGCGACGATGATGAATAAGGCGTTTGAAATTATCGAGGCGCGGTGGCTTTTCGATATGCCGGTCGATAAAATTGAGGTTTTGATTCATCCGGAGTCGATAATTCATTCACTTGTGGAATTTGTGGACGGCTCGGTTATTGCGCAACTCGGTGAGCCTGATATGTGTATTCCTATCCAATATGCTTTGACGTATCCGCAGCGTGTTGGAGGGATTGCCAAGCGGCTTCGGCTCGAACAGAAAGGTCAACTTACGTTTGAAAAGCCGGATTTTCAGACGTTTCGTGCTTTGCCGCTGGCCTATGAGGTTGCGCGGACGGGCGGCACGGCGGCAGCAGTTTTTAACGCTGCAAATGAGGCGGCTGTCGAGCAGTTCTTGGCTGAAAGGATTGAGTTTGTTAATATAGTAGAGTTGATAGAGCATTGTTTGAATACACATGATGTTAAAACAAGTGCATCTCTGGAAGAATTGCTCGAAGCGGATGCGTGGGCAAGAAGAGAGGTCGAAGTTAGAGTGCATAAGAGTCCGTCTAAAGCCGGATAAACTCCAGTGCATAAGGATAATTTAACTGATATGGTTAATCAGTTGTTGAGTGCCAATTTGGAGATTATTGAATGTTTGAAAAGAAGAAGTTTTTAGATAAGCGTACTCGCTTGATTTTATTTGCCGTTTTTTTTGTGGTGGTTATTATTTTGATTGTCCAAAACATCAATACTTTCGGTAATGTGCTACTTGTTCTGCTCGGATTCGGAACGGTTATTCTCGTTCATGAGTTCGGCCATTTCATTGTTGCCAAATTATCCGATATAAAAGTCGAGGCTTTTTCAATCGGTTTTCCTCCAACTTTCGTTGGTATTAGAAGAACTGTGGATGGTTACCGAATCCGGATTCTTCCCACGTTTTTCAAAAATGAAAAAAGTGGAGATAAAAAAGGTGAAGGTGAAAAAGATGAACCGGATGAGGGTTCGCTTTGTTTTACGGTGGGAAAAAAAGGCAAAGAAAACGAAACGGAATACCGTATAGGACTTATTCCGGTCGGGGGATTTGTCAAAATGTTAGGCCAGGAAGATGCCAGCACAGTTGAAGCGAGCGATGACCCGCGTTCGTATGCCAATAAGCCGGCTGGTGTTCGTGCGGCTGTTTTAGCGGCTGGGGTGGGTTGTAACGTTATAAGCGCTGTTATAATCTTTATGATAGCATTTCTGGTCGGTATAAATCTGTACCCTGCCGTTGTCGGTGGTGTTGAGCCGGGTTCGCCTGCAGAGCGTGCAGGTATCAGGGCCGGTGACGAAGTAATTATGATTGCAGGTAAAAGTGAAGACCTTGATTTTACCAATATTGGTATAGCCGGGGCTTTATCAGGCAGAAATGAAAAGGTTCCGGTCAGAGTCAGGCACGAGGACGGCTCTGAAGAAGATTTCACACTTGTGGCGGAACAACTACCTGGAGAGCCGCTAAGAACTTTTGGTATTTTGATGCTGGGGGGTCTGACCATTGGAAGGCTTGCGGAAGAGGACGCCAACGATTTGTATTCGAGGACAGGCCTGCTTTCCGGTGATACAATCAAATCTGTCGACGGCATAGAGGTCAGGTACTATTGGGAATTGGACAAAGCAATTCGAAATAATCTTGCTCCGGCGGTGACATTATTTATTGAGCGAGCCGGAGACGGGGATGAAAAAGAATTAGTTGAATTACAGACCCGGCTTGATTGGGAATTTGCGAAAAGTTACTTTATTGAATCCGAATCAGAACTTAACCATATTTATTCTATGGTCCCACGCTTACGGATAACCAATCTCTTAGAAAAGTTGACTGCAAGCCCTAATGATGCAAATTCATTGCAGAGCGACGATGTTATTCTTGCCGTAGGTGACGTCGATAATCCTACTTATTTGCAAATTCGTGATGTGATTGAGAAGTTCGAGGATAAAGAACTGCCTATCAGGGTCCTGCGCGCCAATGCCGACGGTAATGAAGAGGAACTTACTGTTATAGTTAAACCCAGCAAGAAAGGCGGTAGTGACAGAGTTACTATCGGCGTCCCTCTTGGGCTTGATGCCGGGCATCCGGTCGTAGCCAAGACTATAAACGCAGAAGGCGGGCCGCCAAGGCTTGAGATTCCGAGCGGCGCCGAGATAACAGCGGTCGATGGGACACCTGTTTCAAACTTTTACGATGTAGTCAGGGAAATCAGAAAATACGAAGGCGAGCGCATCACAATTGATTATCGAATCAGTGAACAGCAGATAGCAGGTTATGCCGTCTTAAATGTGAATGCAAACGAAGGTGCTGTTATTGTTCAATCGCAATGTACAGACCTTCTTGTGCTTCCATTAGAAAAAGTTAAAAGGCTTTATAAAGCCAGCGGACCAATCAACGCGATTGGGATGGGTTATAGAAAAACCGTTATGTTTATCGCCCAGACCTATGTTACTTTGAGACGTTTGATTGGCGGCCTTGTCAGTCCCAAGAACCTTATGGGGCCCCTCGGCATTCTCTCATTCAGCTACCGCATTGTTGCCGAGGAGCCGTTTATTTACTACATTTATTTTATGGGTCTTATAAGCGCGACAATTGCAGTGTTTAACTTTTTGCCTCTGCCGCCCCTTGATGGGGGCCTGGTTGCGCTTTTATTGATTGAGAAGATCAAGGGTTCGGCGCTGAGTGAGCGGGTACAGGGGGCCATAGCTTATGCAGGCTGGGTGCTTATATTGGCGCTTATTCTATATGTAACGTTTAACGATATCCTGAGGACCTTTTTTGGTTACAGATTGTAAAAAATTGCACTTCTGGTTGTGACCACGGATTAACGCAGATTTTTCTCAATCCGAAATCAATAATCTAATATTGTAAATCCTAAGTTCTAATCCTTCGATCCTTCTTAAGACATGTCACTTGAGGTTTTTCAAGAAGATTTGGCCGGTTGCGCTGTGAAAATCGCGGTTTTTAGTTCGTGAGGGCCACTAATATTATCGGACGTTGCTGGCGGGGGGAGGAGGGATTAGATAGGGAATATATACTGGCCCCCTGAAAGGGTGAGACACCTGATAGGGTATGGATTATAATCA
>CAZJIR010000206.1:0-5737 GCA_964546095.1 uncultured Pirellulales bacterium | reverse complement strand
AAATATGGTATGCCCTCACAGCGATGCTATTGGGAACGATTATTATATGGATAATAAAAAAAGTTTTTAACAAAGAGAAAAAAACAACAGAGCAAAAGGTCGTTATAATTCCTCCGGTCGACTATGAAGACGGAATAATACAAACGTTAATACGAAATGTCGCGAGCCTATATGAGCAAGCACGAATTAATTACAGTAAAGGAAAATACAACGAGGCGATTGTTAAATTTTACCGTTGCTTGGAACTGGAGCCAGACCATGGAAGAAAGGGCGCCTTGAACCTCCAAATCGGTAATTGTTACTATGAATTACGTCGTTATATAAAAGCCGCAGAATTCTATGCGGCCGGATTAAGAGAAGCAAAAAAAGCAGATGATAAACAGGGTCAGGCATCAAATCTTGCAAGTATAGCAAACACTTATCTTTTAAGACCAGCATCCACCGGACAAGTTAGAGGCAACAACATTCGTCAAGCTGCTCATCATTATGAAAAAGCACTTCATATTTTTATCAAGGACGAGTATCCGGTTGACTATGCAACAACCCAGAACAACTTGGGAACTGCCTATAAATACCTGCCTTCAGCAACACCCCAGCAGCGTGCTGAAAATGTCAGGAATGCGATAGATTGCTACAAGGCAGCGCTGGAGATAAGAAAGAAGGACGAGTATCCGCAGGATTATTGTTTCACCGCAGCCAATATGGGATTAATACTCGCAGAAATCGATGACAAAAAAAATGCCTGTTACTGGCTTAGAGAATCTTATGCACTAAGACAATTTCTTCCCGACCAGGGAAAAAGATTAGAAGACGTTATGAACAAAGTCTGCAACTAAGAGCAATTACCCAGCTCACCCAAAGAACAATTACATTATTGATGTGGAATTTTCAAGAAAAAAGAAATTCGTATCTTGATTCCTGACGCATTGTGCTGCCTGCGGTTCGCACTAATTTTAATCACCCTGCCACTCGTCCTCCATACGGTTTAGTTGTAGCGCAGCGAAAATCCGGCTTTAGACGGAGCCTCCGACAGTACAAGCAACCAATCTCCTTAAATGATCAAAAATCACTTATCCATAATCAATTGAAAATACCGGCCTGCACAATCTGTGCGGCCATTGTCAAATGGCCCGGCGGGTTTCGGCTTGATCTTTCACAAATGTTCACATCGAGAAAAGCTAAGCCGGTCCCGCGAAGCCGGCTAAAAGCCTCTGCGTTCTCTATGCCCTCTGTGGCTAAAAAATATGCCTTGTGTCTTTTGCCTTGTGCCTTGTGCCTTTTGCTCTATCCACATCAAGCCTTGTACGTGCTCAAGTACTCCAGATATTTGTCCGAGAAATCAATCTCCAGTTCCACCCAGAGCGGAAGATGATCACTCATCTGGAATGTCCGCCACTCGTCGTAGTATTTCTCCAGAGACGCCTCGGACGCTCCGGCGGCAGTAAGACTGGCAATCTGACCCTTGGCCTTCTTCTTTTTCGTCTTCGACGTTGCCGCGGCCAAATCCTCTTTCGCCTTCTTCAGCTTCACCTTCAGGCTCTTCTTAATGATTGGTTTGTAGGTTGAAAAATCCTCAGCTCGAAAGACACTGTCAAAAAACTGGAAAACCCGGTCCTCCCGGTCAGGCTCCATCTGTACGAGTACGTTCCTCCGCGACCGGAACGAAATCTGGTCATAGAATTTCGTCCGGTCCCGGTTGCTGCCCTTCCGGTTATGTACCATCGTAAAACCATTTTTTTCCAGCGCGTTGAATCCCGCGCTGCCGCGTTTCAGGATGTTGAAATCGCCCACCAGTATCTGGTTCGAGTTGCTCGCCTTCGCTTCTTTCGCCAGGTACTTTGCGACCGCCTCGATCTCCTTTACCCTTCGAGCGTATTCCGGGCTTGTCTTCGACGCCTTCCCGTAGTAAATGTGCACCGTCGAGAACAGGAATTTGAACCAGCCCGACTGGAATTCCACGCCGAACGGCGTGCGGGAGAACTGCCGCTTCTTGTCGGCCGATCCGCCGATCAGCATCTTGTCCGGTAGCACAATTTCGCCCGCTATGCCTTTGAAGTCCACCTTTTCCCGATCGTAGATGAATCCCAGGCGCTCCTTGTTCCCGCCCAAACCGCTGTGGGTCACGTCGGTCAAAATGTAGTCGTACTGGCGCCCCAGCAGTCCCATCAGGCGATTGAGCGGCCCCAGGTCCGCACAGATTTCCTGTACCGCCACAATGTCAAAGCGTGAGAGGATCTCCGCGATATAGTACAGCGACTCTTTCATCCGCGGCCCGTAGTTAAACCGGTCATCGTCGAAATTGCGGATGTTCCATGTTCCAAGTATAATAGACTCCGAAGCTTTCTTACTGGGGAATCTCACATCCGCGAACTGTTTCCGCAGTCGCTGAATGCCCGCCACTGTCCTTTTGCGGTCTGCTACTGATAGTTTTTTGATTGGTTTGTAGTATGGCATAATGTTTACTCCTTTTTAAATTGTTAACTTAACGATTTTCTCCTGTCCGCATAACATGCTCACATTAAAAAAAACAGTATCATCATCAGCTATGAATACAAGATGTTCTCGCTTGCTCACTTATCTCTAAATAATAATTACACCATCGATGTGGAATTTTCAAGAAAAAAGAGCAATTCGTATATCGATTATTGACGCATTGTGCTGCTTGCGACGGGTGGCAGCCACTGAGCAAGCACAGTGAGCGAAGTGGATGGTAGTTCCCACACAGGTCGCAATTCATGACCCACGATTCACAAACTAATAACAACAAGCAACGAATTACGCAAAACAAACCCAATCAAAGCCTGTCCTGCCTGTCTCGCTGGAGCTTTAGCGAAGGCAAAAGCGCAGTCGAATGGGCCTATTTCAAACCAGGTTCCTCTCAAAGCTCTTTTTGGCTTTTACTTTTTTATGCCCCGGCTATAATCTGGCAATGCAGACCTGGACTATACAAAAGCTCCTAAACTGGATTACGGAATATCTTACTAATAAGGGTATCGAATCGCCCCGTTTCAGCGCAGAAATTCTACTTGGCGGCGTACTGGGATTGAAGCGAATTGAATTATACACACAATTCGACAAACCTGCTGCCACCAAGCAACTGGATAAGCTCCATGATTTAGTTAAAAGAGCAGGTCAGCAGGAACCGGTCGCCTATCTGGTCGGCAAGACCGAATTTTATTCTCTGGAGTTGAATATAACACCGGCCTGTATGATACCTCGTCCTGAGACGGAACTGCTCGTTGAACGTGCGATTGAATTTTTACGAACACGTGACGGCACTCAATTCGTCTGCGACCTCTGCACAGGCAGCGGCTGCATCGCCGTTGCAATAGGAAATAACTATCCCAATGCGCGGATAATCGCCACAGACATTTGCGATGAAGCGCTTGCCGTAGCCGATGAGAATGTTAAAAAGCATCAGTTAAAAAATAAAATCACATTGCTGTGCGGCGATTTATTCGATCCCGTTATGCCCCAACTGGACGTTGCAAAGTTTGATTTGATTGTCTGCAATCCGCCTTACGTAAGCAGCGCCGAATATGAGAAGCTCGATAAAAACGTAAAAGATTACGAACCCCGAAAGGCCCTGTTCGCAGGAGTTGACGGCCTGGACATTTATCGAAGGATTATTGAAAAAGCAGATGAGTTTCTAAAACCCAACGCAGCTTTAATGCTTGAAATTGGATATGCTCAGGGACCGGCGGTTAGAGAATTGCTCAAACAAACCGAAGCTTTTACTGAAATTAAAATTGAAAAGGACTTTCATAATAACGACCGTATCGTTTCCGCTCAAAAGGTATCAGTCTGATTGATTGTCTTTAGTACCTTTCATTTCCTGCCTTAACAGATGAACTTCTTCCGCCAATTTACCCATTTCCATGCGCAACAGTTTCTGCTCTCTTGTGGCGCTACTGAAATACTTAACAGCCCGATAGATACAGAAAGCAAGAAGACTATAGAAAGCTATACCAATGATGGCCGGTAAAAAAAAGATGAAATTCCGCCAAAAACTCGAATGCGGTAGCGCATACTTTCCTGCCTGCATTAATAACGTTGTATAGACCATTCTTTTGTCTTCCTTTCATTATTTTTTGCAATTTGCTTTACAACAAATAAACAAAACGCCACTAAACGTTACCCATTTGACTCAGAATGACAAACGAGCAGCTTGGCCGTCTCTTCTTTTACCTTTTCCAGAGTAATACCATTGTCAGTCAATATCTTGAACCCGGTTCCCGTGCCTGCAAGAAGTATTCCGACAAGCAAATGTTCTGTCCCGATGTACGTATGGCCCCACCCGGTTACCTGCTCATAGGCGCACTGAATGACCTTGTCGATATCTTCAGAAAGTTTGGCTTTACCAGCACCTCCTCCATTCGATGGTTTAGACAATTGCTCGTAGTGCTGACGGAATTTTGATGAGTCTAAGCCAAGATTTTCAAGAACCTTTGCGCCAATACTTTCTTTCACTGAAACAATCCCAAACAGAATGTGCTCAGTACCTATGATGCCGAATCCATCTTTGCGAGCCTGCTTTAGCGCCTGTTTAAGAACGGCTTGTGCACGCGGCATCCAGGGCAACTCGCTTTCACTGATAATTTTCTTGATGGCAGACTTTATATTATCAACAAAAGAAACATCGCTCATTTTCTTACCTCCTAATTCAGGATAGACCTTCTTCGATTCCAGCCAGGCATCAACATCAGCCCGGTCGAATTTTATATTTTTGGAGCTTATCCGGACATAAGGAGGACAATCACCGCTGGCGATGTACTTGTAAATCGTACGTTTCGAATCTCCCAGATAGGCCGCCAAATCTTCTATTGAAAGTAATTGCATAGCACAATATCCTTAATAATATGTAGCAATATGACACATTATACCTTTATATGCAATATAATGCTTAAAAAATCTCGATTTTTTAGAAAAAAATATCTAAATTTTTAATCACTATAAACCCTGAAAGCAAAAATGGTAAATCTCCAAAAAAATCCTTCAAATACCGAAAAATTTTCATAGTCCATGATTTCTTACTTTCACTATTGAAGCCTTTTTACAACTCTCGTTTTCGACAAAATACCCTGTTATCAGCACTGTAAAGGCGGGTTTTTAAGTTTCAGAATGATTTTTACAGAAATCCCGATTGTGAAAAACAAAAATCTGGGCAAACCTCTCGTTGTTAAAATAGGGAAAAAATTATTGCATTTTTCGCAATTTCCTTGTACACTGGGATAGTACAAGTTCACATCGAGAACTAAGTACAATAGAGGAAATATCAGGAGGAGTTTCAAATGAGCAAGCGCTTAGCTCTTATAGTGTTTGTTTTGGTGTTCATATCCTTTCAGAATGCTGCCAATGGAATGTTGGTAAGTTTTTCGGCCGACACAGATTTTACATGGTCACCAAACGGTGCTGTAATTACACAAACTGTCTTTTCATTAGCTCCCGCCGACATCATAATGAGCGCCGAGTCTCAATCAACATTTAATGTCAAGATATCTACTACAAACGAAAGCGGTTATACATGGACCGGCTATATTCTCTCTCTTGACCCGGAAAGTGAGGCCACATTCGTCGAGAGCACCGCCTCAAGTACAAAATTCAACACGGCGTTTTTCCCGGATGCCTGGACCCTCGAATTCCAAGCGCCCGAGGTAGTATTACCTGGCGAGGTTGTTACGCTCGAGTTCGATATAAACATTCCTGAGGACCATAGTTACACCTTCAAATTAACTCA
>CAZJIR010000205.1:0-5780 GCA_964546095.1 uncultured Pirellulales bacterium | reverse complement strand
AAAGAGACCATTGAATATTGGTCTTCTACTGCTCTTTTGTGAAAAGCTAACTCCGAGTTCTGTTTGCTACATGAACCGGAGAGCTTTGTACAAATTTGCAGACTAAAGAATATATTAGAAAGGAACACTAAATGGACAAGTTCAAATCTGTGGTAATACTGCTGGTCGAAGATGATCCGGGTGACCAAAAATTGGTGAAAAAATCACTTGACCGTGAAAAAATAGCTAATGAGCTTTATATTGCAAACAATGCCGAGGAAGCTTTGGAATACTTGGAAGGCAGTAAGAATGGCGATAACGAAACTCCAATGCCGGATTTGATTCTGCTGGATTTGAATATGCCTGGGATTGGGGGACAAGAATTTCTAAGACAACTGAAATCCGACGACCTACTTGACACAATACCTGTTGTGATTCTTACAACATCGGATTCTGACAAAGACGTTTTGGAAACATTGTTTCTGCATGCCTCAGGATATATAAAGAAGCCCGGAAGTTTAGAGGGATTTAAGGAAGTAATGCAACATATTAACGAATATTGGTTTGTTATCTGTAAGAGAGTTAATCATGCCAGCGAATGCCAAAGTCGAGACAATATGCCTTCTATTAGTCGATGATGATAAAGCTGATCGCCAGTTAGTTAAACTGGCCTTAGCCAAATCATCACAATCTATAGAGTTTAATATAGAAACAGCAGAGACTCTGTCCGAAGCGACTGAGCGGCTAAGCAATAACGAGTATGATATCGTACTGCTTGACCTTGGTCTTCCGGACAGCCATGGGCTTGAAACTGTTCAAAAGGCCCACAAAACCAATCCCAATGTTCCTATTGTCGTATTAACCGGTCTGGACAATGAGGAGGTTGGCCTTGAGGCCATAAGGATAGGGGCAGAAGACTACCTGACAAAAGGAAAATCTCTGGAATATGCACTCGTTCGAATTATTCGATACGCCATCGAACGTAAGCAGACAAAAATGGCCCTTTCAAGAAACGAGAACCTGCTGCGGACTATCATAAATGCCACGAAAGAGGCCATGTTGTCCATCGACGATGATGGGTTAATAAACCTTTTCAATCCTGCGGCTGAAAAGATGTTCGGGCACAAAAGCGAAGATATGATCGGCCAATCCCTCGACTGCCTAATGCCAGTGGACTATAGGCAGCGACATCAGCAATACTTAAAGGAATATTTCGCCACAGGCAAACCAGACGCGGCAATCGGTAATACAATGGAGCTTCCGGCTCTGCGAAGTAACGGAGAAGTATTCCCAATAGAACTGTCGCTTTCAACAGGTATGCTTGCGAACAAAAAGTTTGTAATAGCCGTTGGCCGAGACATCACCGAACGCAAAGAAGCCGAACTCAAACAGGCTAAACTTCTCAGGAAGGTGGAGAACATTAATAAAGAACTAAAGGATTTTGCGTCCATAGTGTCGCATGACTTAAAAGCTCCCTTGCGTGGCATCAAGACCTTGGCTAATTGGATACTGGCCGATTGTGGAGATAAGTTTAGTAAGGACAGCAAGGAACAAATGGATTTGCTTTTGGCACGTGTAGAGCGGATGTATATGCTTATCGAAGGCGTGCTCGAATATTCGAGAGTTGGTCGTGCAGAAGGAAAACAGACTCCGGTAAATCTTGAAGAGTTTATGCCGGAAGTCATCAATATGATTGTACCACCGGAAAACATCAAAGTTACGGTCGAAAGCAAACTACCTGTAATTGAGGCCGAAGAGATTCACATTATGCAGTTATTCCAAAATTTGCTGAGTAACGCAATAAAATATATTGACAAGCCACAGGGCCAAATAAAAGTCGACTGTATCCCAGAGGACGATTTCTGGAAATTCAGTATTGCCGATAATGGACCTGGCATTGAGGAAAAACATTTCGAAAAAATCTTCAGAATGTTCCAGGCCTTGTCGGTGCGCGAAGAGTTTCAAGGCACCGGCGTTGGTCTAACCGTGGCAAAGAAAATCGTTGAGCTATACGGTGGAAAGATTTGGATTGAATCAAAGGTTGGTGAAGGAAGCACATTCTTCTTCACATTACCAAAGCAAGAAGTAGAGGTTAATAATGCGGCGCTCGAAGCCAATATTGCTTGTTGAGGATGATAACGTAAACGTAATGTCCGTAAAACGTGCCCTCAAAGACCTGAAGGTTACGAACGAACTCGTTCACACGGGCGACGGCGAGGAAGCACTGGAATATCTGAGAAACGAGAGCAACAGAAAGCCATACGTCATTCTGTTGGATTTGAATATGCCAAAGATGGACGGAATCGAATTTCTGAAAACAATCAAGAACAATGAGGCTTTTAAAAATGTTCCCATTGTAGTTCTGACTACGTCCAAGGCGGAGCACGATATAGCCGAGAGCTTTAAACTCGGTGTTGATGGTTATATGGTCAAATCCATGGACTATGAGAAGTTTGTGGAGACAATCAGGACGATTACGCTGTATTGGATTTTAAATGAACTGCCACCAAATGGAGATTAGAACTATTGAAAATACAAAATTTTCTTTTCGCATTAGGTGTTTTTTCTTTAATCGAAATTACAGGTGTAACTGAAATATTGTAAGGAATTTAATTTTGAAAACTGATTTGGGATAGAATAATTACTATTAAGAGGAACGATTATGTGCAAAAAAACAAAATCTTTACAGGCCATGCTCTTCTTAGCGGTTTCATTTGTCCTAACCTTCAACACGAATATACTCGCAGCCGAACCGAAAAAGACCGAGGTCAAACAGAACAATAGCCAAATAAATGACGGGGACAATGAGCAAACGGATATGTTTGAAATGTCTCTCGAAGAGTTAATGCAGGTCGAAGTCACCTCCGCGGGATTCTTCGCAACAACTACAACGAAAGCTCCCGGTTATATAATGGTCTATGACATGAATGAGATTAGCGATACCTCAGTCCGTACCCTTGCAGATTTGCTGGAATTGTATGTCCCCGGCAGCATCGTCGGTTCTCATGAAAGACAAGGCAGGCTTCATGGTGTACGCGGATTATTGATTGATAACAACGCCAAAACACTGGTTATGATTGACGGCCAGCAAATTAACTATAGAAGCCATTTCGGCTATATGATCGGAATGATGTCTCCGTTCATGGGGGATATGTCAAAGGTAGAAATTATTAACGGCCCCGGAGCAATTCAACACGGTTCGGGAGCAATCAACGGCTTCATTAATATGATACCTAAAACCGGCTTATCCCATCCGGGATTCTTTAGCCGTTATGAATATGGCATAACGGAACAGTCTAATCTGCTTGAGGCCGGTTACGGTTTTGAGTATGGTGACAGGCGGAATGTCTATGTCTATGGCGGCGGCTACGACGCCAGGGGCTTTGAACCGGATGAAACTTTCGGATATACAACAAACTATACCCAGGATACTTCCGCGTTCGGATATAATCAGGGAAATTACCGGTTTTCAACCACGTGGAACCATTATAACTTTAACCTGAACTGGTTTAATTATGTGCTCCATCCCCAGAAAAACAGCACCAATGAACCCGGTCATTTTGTGAATCAGACCATGGGATTGCGTCCCAAATATAAGTTTAATTTCTCCGAAACCGATTCACTGGATTTAATCGCCTCATTAATATGGGCAGATTTTGGTGTCACCGGCCACAACGGCAACTTATATCTAAAGGGTGGTTCTGAACGCCACTGGGAAATAAAACCTATTTACAAGACCACACGAATCGGGAAACACCAGCTTGCTATTGGGGGATCGTATGGGTACAAAAAATTCCGAACAACTGATTTCTACTTCAACCACAAACCCATTGATGGATTTGAATCGATTGATACAGAGTGGTATGAAACAAGTTTATTTGCCGAAGATGTAATTTCACTGACCGACAAGCTAACTTTTGTTCCGGGTGTTCGCTATGACGAATATGATTTGGACGAAATGTCCAATTTCTGGCCCGCAACAATGAGCTATAAGCCTAAAGAAATAAAAGGTCATATCTCGCCCCGTTTTGCCTTTGCATATGAAGTAGATAAAGCAACCAACATCAAGGGATCGTATCAGCACGGCTTTCGTATGCCGGATGCGTCATATTACCAGTTTAACGTTTACAACAATAGCATAGCAAAAGGATTAGGTCTTCCTACATTTCCACTGAAAGAGGAAACAATGGATTCCTGGGAACTAAACCTCCAGAAAGTATTCAGTAAAAGACTGGAAGCCGGACTGAATTTATTCTACAACACCTTTACCGACCAACTCGCCTGGGGGAACTTACCCGCTGCCTGGTCATCGGTAACCGCCGACTGGTCGGGGGATCCCGGAAAATTGGTTCCCGGTATGTTCCAGAATCTTGATGGACGTTTTCACATCTGGGGTTTTGAGCCGATTATCAAATACGAGCTGACCGATAACACCACAATTGACACAAGTTATGGTTATGCAAAAGTAATCAATAATAACACCACGCAACGTTATCCCTTGCACCAGGTTAAACTGAATCTAATGTCACGATTTTTGGAAGACCGTTTGAAAGTCGGTATCAGCTATGTCTTCAATTCCAGATACACTCATTCAATGTCTCCAGGAATCCACAGTGAATACGAAAAACCCCGACATCTGGTGGATTTATCTGTTATGTACAAGGTCAACAAGAATCTGCAGGTTAAAGGTATCGTCAAAAATCTTTTGGCCGATGATACCCCGCCTTCGAGTAACCAGATGAACCTTCCTGCCTATGGTAATCTGGGATACAGTGAACCTCGATACTATCTCTCTGTGGAGATGAAATTTTAATCCCTTGCCAAGAAAGACGAGTGCAACAGGAAGATCAAATGGGTATCATACAGCATTTTTTCTATAAGTGTTGTTTGGTCTGGTTCGAATCCTTTACCCTCCATGTCTATATCCAAATACCTTTTGTCCGTTGATTCATATCCTGACAACGATAGATTCAAGTTGTACAGCGGGTAACATTTCCTGTAAAAGCTAAGCTACAGTTTGGGCAATACGAACCAGAGTAGCAAACCGTTACCGCAGTCCTATTTTATTGGTGCTATTCTTTTTTAACATGGTAAGCCATAAATCCAATAAATAAAATTTTATTGGCCATTAGTCCTATAAAAGAATGAAAGAAGGCACTGTAATAGCCATAAATCGCAAGAAATAAAACATTTCATGAACATTTTATACCCCCCAGGGGGTATAAAAGCAGTAAAGACATGAAAGGGATAAGAAATGAAAATGAATCCAAGTCATAAGAATAATTTAGTTGCGTTAAGGCGAATCGAGGGACAGGTTCGCGGTGTTCAGGGAATGATAGAAAATCATAGATACTGCATTGATATTTTAAACCAGATATACGCTATCAAAGGAGCCCTCGGCCGCGTAGAAGAAAAGATTCTAAAAAGGCACTTTGAGCACTGCGTAACCGAGGCTGTCACAGGAACATCTGAGAAGGAAAAACAACAAAAGCTGGCCGAAGTTTTAAAATTGATACATCAAACACGTAAAGGTTAAAATATTATCGCGATAAAGACAATCGTATATAATGAAACAGATTTATTAGGCCAATTTTAAGGGAGCTAATTATGAATAGACAAATCATATTAGTTATTGGATTAGTTCTCTTACTATGTACTCGACCCCTTTACTCTTCGGAGCATACCAACGATACAAATGATTTGCAAACACTTCCGGATTACCTACGTTACGCTTCACTCAATAACGCAGAGCTTAAAGCAAAGTTTGAGGAATGGAAGGCGGCATTGGAGCAAGTTCCACA
>CAZJIR010000204.1:0-5791 GCA_964546095.1 uncultured Pirellulales bacterium | reverse complement strand
AATAAGTGCAATGAGCATATGCTGGTCGAATGGTAATTCATTTTCTATTCCATTGTATTTTTTGAAATTCTCACAGAACCAATGTGGGAAGCTTTTATTAATACGCTCGACGGATTCTCCGAAGCGTCGGCGGCTTATTGCCGCCCCACCGCAGCCGGAATTATTAGAAATCACCAGGGCAAACCGCTCATCCTGTGCCCCAGCCCAAAGAGATGTTTTACCCAAACGCGAATGCCCCAGCACTACAACACGTTTATTATCAATGTCATCATCTGTTTCAAAATAATCCATAGCCCTGCTCAAACCCCATGCCCAGGCGCTAATGGAACCCCAGGCAAAAGGAGCACGTTCGCTGCCAGTTATCTTATCTAAGACTCCATGAACACCGTTTTTGAAATTATCATGAAAATCAGGGTCAATGTCACAATAGTAAATCGTTGCAAGGCCATACCCGCGTCTGAGAATATTTCCGAGCGGAAACCTCAAAGAACCACGACCACGCGATTCATTAGTCGCACGATTTTGTACAAACCTTCCACCCCTCTGACGCATCCAGATTTTAGAAAGCTTAATAGCCGGGTCACGATGAATTGTATGGTTACCGCCAAAATTAAGGATAATAAAAACGGGAACAGGCGCTTTGACGGCATTAGGTAAATAAATAAGCATATCCATAACAGGACCATCTTCTTCGCCGGTAAAGTTTACGGCTATTTGCTTTCGAGTAGCTGAACCATCCAAAGCATTCTTATCCTGTTCAAAAACCTTAAAAGACATGTTCTTAGGGGCTATCGGTGCTCTTCCATACATATGGGTTCGGAAAAGTTCGAGTATTTCCGGCCGACGTTTGGTCCGCCATGTTCCAGCATTGGTTATCTTTGTTCCATCGGAACACACCAAGAGTTCCGGCAAAGTGTATTTCGGAACTCTATTTTCATTATAAATGGTGTCGGGACGTTGTTTTGTAAGCGAATCAACCAGTTCAGGTGACGCTTTCCAGCCACTTGTTGTGCCGTTACACACGGGAGTAAAATAAAAAGCACAAAAAATAATCAGGAGCGATTTGAGTGTTTTACCTTTGAGCATACATAAACCTCCAAATTCCGATTAATAGACAAATTATAATTAATTGTATCACAACCGGTCAATACTTAAGCAAAGTATAACTGTGTCATCAGAAATCCTCCTTTTTACCTTATATTACTAAACCATCTGGTTTTAAGTTGTAATGCCAAGTAAAGCAAGTATACTTTATTGACTATTGATTGCAGATTTTTAGTCCTCGATAATGACAATTTCAGGAGTGCTAAATTATGAAAAAGTTATTACCAGTAATTGTTTTTATTACTGTAGTTATTGTTTTGGTTGCAACCGGATGTAAGCGGGAAGAAAAAAACGAAAATAAGTATCGTATCGCCGTGATTCCCAAGGGTACAACGCATGTTTTTTGGAAGTCTATTCACGCCGGTGCGGCCAAGGCCGAACAAGAATTGAAAGCAAAAGGTATTGATGTCGAAATTATATGGAAAGGGCCGCTTAAGGAAGATGACAGAGAGTCGCAAATCAGAGTAGTAGAAGACTTTGTAACACGCGGCGTATCGGGAATAGTACTGGCGCCATTGGATGATGCGGCATTGCGAATGCCGGTCAGGGACGCCGTGAACAATGGAATTCCCGTTGTGATAATCGACAGCGGACTGAAAAGCGAAGATTACACCAGTTTCGTGGCAACAGACAACTATATCGGCGGCAGAAAAGGGGGTGAATGCCTGGCAAATACTTTAGGTGGAAAAGGCAAGGTAATTATGCTTCGTTACCAGGAAGGCTCGGCAAGCACGATGAACCGGGAGCAGGGATTTCTGGATGTGTTAAAAGAAAAATTCCCGGAAATAGAGGTCGTCAGCGCTAATCAGTACGGCGGGGCAACAACAGAAAGCGCATATACAGCAAGCGAGAACCTGCTGGCACCGCTTCGTACATCCGAAGGGGGATTGACTATTGACGGAATTTTCTGCCCGAACGAGTCAACAGCGTTTGCGATGCTGCGTGCACTGGAAGACGGCGGCTTTGCAGGTAAAGTCAAGTATGTTGGTTTTGACAGCTCGGATCGGCTGGTGCAGGGACTGCAGAAAGGGTATATCCAGGGACTGGTACTTCAGGACCCAATCAATATGGGATATTTAGGTGTTAAAACAATAGTAGCTCACCTGCGTGGTGAGAAGTTAGAAAAACAAATCGACACAGGCTCGGCGGTGGCAACTCCGGAAAATATGAATGAACCAAAGATGAAAAATTTGTTAGAGCCGGATTTCAAAAAATGGCTGAACGAGTAGATTCGGACCAATCAGCAATACGGCTCCAGATGCAGGGGATTAATAAACGCTTCGGGGCTACGACAGCACTGGATAATGTAAGTATCGAAGTAGCTGCAGGAGAGGTACTGGCACTGGTGGGCGAGAACGGCGCCGGTAAAAGCACACTTATGAAGGTCTTTTCCGGGGCAATCAAGCCTGACACTGGCCAAATGTGTCTGGATGGCGCACCATTTCGACCGAATAATCCACTCGAAGCTCGGCGTGCAGGGGTAGCGATGATTTACCAAGAGCTTTCGCTAACACCACATCTGAGCGTACAGGAAAACATAATGTTGGGTATGGAACCGACGAGGTTTGGCGTGGTGCGATGGAAGCAGGTGCGGCAGAAGGCAATTGAGGCGATTAAAGAATTCGATAATCCGGAACTGACTCCGAACGCTCGGATTAGTCATTTATCGGTAGGTTCACAACAACTTGTGGAGATTGCAAGGGCTTTGGCCATCGGATGCAATGTGCTTGTTCTGGATGAGCCCACCAGTAGTCTGACACAACAGGATGTTGAAAGGCTTTTTGAGCTGATCGGCCGACTTAAACAACAGGGCAAAGCTATTGTTTATATCTCACACTTTATTGAGGAGGTCAAGCGTATCGCGGATAGAGTGACAGTGTTGCGAGACGGAAAAGTTGTCGGCAGCAGTGATGTAGCCTCCATTACAACCGACAAGATAGTATCGCTTATGGTGGGAAGGCAGGTTGAGGAGCTTTACCCACGTTCAGCACGTAAGGCGGGGGAAGTTATTTTAGACATTAACAATTTGGCCGGCGATGATAAACCCAAATCGGCAAGCTTGAAGTTACGTCGTGGAGAAGTATTGGGCATCGCCGGGTTAGTAGGTGCCGGACGAACGGAACTACTGCGAAGCCTATTCGGATTGGAGCCGGTTAAGCGTGGAAGAATTCGACTGGGCGTTTACACAGGACCGGCTTCGCCGGTAAAACGGTGGATGCAAGGGGCCGGTCTTCTAAGTGAGGACCGCAAGGAAGAGGGTTTAGCGCTTTCTCTGAGCGTGGCAGATAATATAACACTTTCCAAACTTAAGGGTTTTGGCCCATTAGGGCTGGTGCTGCCGAGCCGACAGAATAAAGATACACGGCGCTGGCTGGAACGGCTGGATATACGTTGCCTTGGGCCTCGACAATCCGTGTCGTCTCTTTCAGGCGGCAACCAGCAGAAGGTCGCGCTTGCCCGATTATTGCAGCACGATGTAGATGTATTGCTGCTTGATGAGCCAACGCGTGGTATTGACGTAGCGGCCAAGGCGCTGGTTTACAAGTTGATTAATGAATTAGCGACAGGCTCATCAACTGAAGGACGGGAACCCAAGGCGGTGCTAATGGTCAGCAGTTATTTACCTGAGCTGATGGGAGTTTGTGACCGTGTGGCAGTTATGTGTCGCGGTATGTTGGGACCGACACGCCGGATTGATGAAGTGGATGAGCATAAACTTATGTTGGAGGCAACTGGACAGGAGGTCACTGCATGAGTGATATGGAAACAACACTAAAAGAGAAGAGAGGATTAAATTGGCGAAACTGGCTGAATACTATTGGGCCTGTGTTGGCCCTGGCAGTTGTCTATGGAGTATTCGTGCTGATTGCACCTCCAAGTTTTGCTACTGCGCGGAACATGGAAATGATTGCACGGCAGACGACAATAGTCGGCGTAGCGGCCTTAGGGATGACCATGGTGATTATTTCCGGAGGTATTGACCTGTCCGTCGGTTCGATAGTTGCGTTGAGTACCGTAGTGATTGCCTGGCTGTTGCAAAATGCCGGTGTAAATCCGCTGATAGCGGCAATCGGTGGCGTGTTAGCAGCGGCATTTTTCGGATTTATCAGCGGAATGCTGATAACCCGACTTCGCGTGGTGCCTTTTATTGTTACCTTAGGTATGATGTTAGTCGTTCGCGGGGCGGCCAAGGGAATTGGACGGGAACAGAAAATCGATGTTGACCCGGAACGCCTGAGATGGCTGGATGAATTGCTGGCTTCCGTGCCGAAAGAGCAAAGCTGGATGCTGCTGCCTCCGGGCGTGTGGATAATGATAATTCTGGCTATAGCAGTGGCAGCACTGTTGAGATATACCCGGCTGGGACGGCACACGTTTGCTATCGGTTCCAACGAACAAACAGCCCGATTATGCGGTGTGGCAGTGGAACGGGTCAAAATAATAGTCTTCACTCTTTGTGCGGCTTTTGCAGGCTTGGCCGGACTAATGCAGTTTTCGCGGCTGACTGTGGGAGACCCTACAGTAGCAGTAGGATTGGAATTAAATGTAATAGCCGCGGTGGTAATCGGCGGAGGCAGCTTGAGTGGAGGAGAAGGGTCAATTCTTGGTACGCTTGTGGGCGCGCTGATAATGACCGTTATCGCTTCGGGATGTACGCAGAGGGGGTACCCGAACTGGGTACAGGAGATTATAACCGGTTCGATTATCGTCTTGGCAGTGGCGCTGGACCGTTTGCGACATCGCAGTAGTCTATGATTAAGCAAGTGAGATTCAAAAGACAAAGGTACCGGCCCGATGCAGATTCACTCTTTTCATTTCTATGTGGTTAATCTGCCATTTTCGTGTGAAATATTTCATTTTTTACCAACACTTGGACACTCTTGAGCATTATATTTATAGATGAACGTAGGCTGACTTAGAATGGATACAGACTGTGAATCAGAGAAATGCTGATTTAACAACAGAGGCGTATCGGACAGCCGGTGAAACGTTATCAAATTCAAAGCTGGATATTTTCTTCGCAGAGCTTGGACGACTCAAGAGGATTGTGGCAGGCTTTGGATTAAGCGTGCCGGACGGCGAAGATGTGCTGCAGGATGTATCAATCAAAGCGTTAAAGCAGGCCGGTAAACACCGAACCAAAGAAGAGAGTATTC
The DNA here is from genome assembly GCA_964546095.1 of uncultured Pirellulales bacterium. GTDB lineage: Bacteria > Planctomycetota > Phycisphaerae > Sedimentisphaerales > Anaerobacaceae > NIOZ-UU13. The sequence goes on along the minus strand of CAZJIR010000204.1, from coordinate 530 downwards.
GATGGCTGATAAAAGTTACCACCAACAGATGCCTGACGGAACATCGACGCCGCCGAAGTTTTTTCCGCCATGCAGGTGAAATACTCAAACGCAAGGCTGAAATAAAACCGCAACCGGGCAAAGCAGATGAAAAAGCAATAGCAGCCGAGGAGCTGGAGATTGTGAGAGAAAATTTAAGAAAACTGGATGATTCATTACTGGGGCCTTTGGTATTGCGATATTTTTGCGATTTAAACTCCAAAGAAGTAAGCCGGATTCTGGGATTGAAACCGTCCACTGTACGCAGCCGACTGCGAGAGGCGCGGATGATTCTTGCCAGGCGATTATTGAAACGAGGTGTTAAAAGATAATGGGAAGTATTTGTGAAGACATTAACAAAATGCTTGTAGATTACGCTGACGGAGAATTATCAGCAAGTGATTCGAATAAAGTAAAAGAGCATTTGGCTAAGTGCGAACAATGTAGGGAGATGTTAACTGCACTTCAAAAGTCACTTGAGCTCACTGAAGTTATCTGGGCCGACAGTGTTG
>CAZJIR010000203.1:0-5821 GCA_964546095.1 uncultured Pirellulales bacterium | reverse complement strand
ATGAGGCCGGTCAAATTTATGAGTATTTCAAGGATTACTCGATTGCTCTTTTATATTACGAAAGAGCTTATCAATGGGACCCTCATACGATTCATCCTGCAAGGTTCAGGGCGGCACGTATTTTGGATAAACGCCTGCATCGCTATGCTGAGGCGCTTGACCTTTATCGTCAGGCTGTCAAAGAGGAAGGTATGTATGGAAAGTACAGCTTGTGGAAGCAGTTCGCAGAAAAGCGGATAATAGAATTGTACGCAACCGAAGGTAGTAGGAACTGATGTTGATGTAAGTTTAAGGTAAAGGTTTTTAGGTGGAAGCTCGGGCCTGACTGGACATCAGGCCCGTTTTTTTATGTAATAAGAAAGAAATGGCACCGGTATTCGAACAACAAGTGGGTGATTTTATAAAAGCGAACGGACTTTTAAGCTCCGAGAATAAAGTTTTATTGGCTGTTTCAGGCGGCGCGGATTCTACAGCGCTTCTCTGCGTATTGCAGGCTTTAAGTAGTAACAATATTCTCAGCGTCGAGTTCCTCTGTGCTCATATAAATCATCAGATAAGAGGGGCTGATGCTGATTCGGATGAAGATTTCGTCATTGCGCAGGCACGTGCACTCAAGTTACATATAACAACCAAAAGGATTGATGTGCGCGGCTTTGCACGCAAACATAAGCTCTCGATTGAGACAGCCGCTCGAAAACTGAGGATTGAAAGCCTGCTCGAAATTGCCCGAGCAAATAACTGTAGCATCATAGCAACGGCACATCATAAAAACGACAATGCCGAAACCATCCTGCAGCGATTGACGCGCGGCACAGGTTATCGCGGGCTGGGTGGAATTTGGCCTATACGGATTTTTGAAAATGAATTTAAGTTCATAAGACCATTACTCTGCGTCCGGCGGGATGAGATTATCAAATATTTAGAACAGCGGAATCTAAAATGGCGACAGGACCATACAAATGCTGATTGTACATACAGGCGAAACTATATTCGGCACCGACTGCTGCCGGTATTACAACAGAATTGTAATGGTTTACTTGTGGAGCAATTATCTGAACTGTCTGAATCTGCCCGAAGATTCCGTAAACTTATTAGTACTCGCGCGGATGATGTTTGGCCGAAAGTCGCTGATTGTGCCGGCCAAAAAACAACTTTGGACCTGAAAATACTTTCAATTCAGCCGCAGCCGGTAATGGTCGAGTTCTTTAGGCGAAGCCTGACGTCAATCGGCTGCGGCGAAAAAGATGTAACACAACGCCATTACGAAAATATACTGCACTTAACAAAACAAAATATAAGCGGCAAAAAATTAGAGCTGCCCGGCGGATTCGTGGTTCAACGGGAATACAACAAATTAATTTTTAAAAGAGACCGGGAAAAAACCCACATCGACACTTCAATCAATAAAAGTGCGGAACTAAAAATTCATGGAAAGATAACCTTTGATGAATACTTGATTGAAGCGGAAATGATTGAAGCCGACAGCAGTGAGTTTGAAAAATTCAAAAACGAGAAAACAGATTTTATCGAGTGGTTTGATTTAGATGGGATTAAACCGCCCTTATTTGTTCGGCTCAGGCAAACCGGCGACAGGTTTGTCCCTCTTGGCTTAGACAAAGAGAAAAAGGTTGGCAAATTCCTTACTTCTGCGCGGGTGCCCGAGCAGATAAGAAAGGAAACTCTGATTATCTCCGACAGCGAGAAGATTATCTGGATTTGGCCGATTCGAATTAGTGAACAAACCAAAGTTACTAACAAAACTCGAAAAATACTTCAACTACAAATAACTAATGCCACATCGGCATCTTAAGCAAATAAAAAAGCCAGGCTGGTTTAGCCCGGCCTTTTTATACTTTTGTCCATAATAAATTTACTGTGGCAGATTCTCCCGCGTCACGTCCTCAACATGCAAGTCACCATAAATAACACGCCAGGTTTCCGAGTTTTCAGGCTGATACCAGAAGATAGCGGTATCTGCGTCACCAAGCTTAACACCATTGCCTTCATAATGCCACTGCCCCTGGCCTTTGAAGAACCGAATGAACAACAAATGCCGGCTCAATTTCATTCCCAGTTCAGTTCCTTCCTCATCAGACAATCCGAGTTCTTCGATCTTTTTCATAATAGATGGGGCCTGCTTGAGATAGTCTTCAACAGAGACGCCCTCAGGAAACAAGCCATTACCGAAAATCTCTGCTCGTACACGAAGACCTTCGACAAAATCCTGCTCGGTGGATCCCATCAAATCAAGCTCTACCTGTTGCAATTTATATCCATCGGGAACATCCATACTGAAAAGTGAATCATCCAGAGATACATCGAACCTGACGTTTTTACAAATAATCATCAGTTGTTGCTCCATCTGTTCGATTCGTACAGGTAGCGCTGTTTCAGGGTCAGCCCAAATCGTAATATCCGCCTTGGGATGTTTGGCATGAAAACCAATAACACGCTGCCCTTCAATCTCCTGCTGTCCAAGCTCTTCAACTTCAAAATGAGGGCTGTCCTGTAGCATGTTAATGACATTTCTCAGCATTTCCATATAATTGGGCATTGAAGGCAGGCCCTTTAAGTCGACGTACGCCGCCTCTTTCTTGGAAATAGTCAATGCCAGAATCCTGCCTGCCTCCAAATCAATAATGCTCACGACATCTTCCATATTCGACATGGTTCTTCTGATTCGCGCCCCCTTTATCATATCGTGAATTACAGGGCCCTGCTCATCTTCACCCATAATAATATCTAATTCCGCTGTTTTGGCATTGAGAATAGGTTCAATGACATCAGCAAATGTCACTGTTGCTGGAGATAAGCCGACAAAGTGCATCACTATGAGCACCCCGGCAATTACCACAACAGCAGCGGCTATTTTTGTAATTGGACTTTTCATAATTGTTCTCCATATACTCGGCGCCGTTGCGCCGGTTTTTTGTTTTTCAGATTCATCCAACGCCTGCAATACGTTGCCAAGGACTCTGTCGTGAGTCTCGGCGCTGGCTTTGTAACGCAGCTTTTTAACAAGCTTTTCCATATTATCTGCCGGTCTCATTTACTAACCTCCCCGTTCAAAGTCGATCTCAATTTATCCAAACCGTACCGATATCGACTCAAGGCTGTTTTGACTGAAACATTCTGCAATTGGGCTATTTCCCCGAACTTCATCTGGCCATGTAAACGGAGCATAATCGCCTCTCGTTGTTCATAGGCAAGTTCTGTAATAGCCTGATTAACTTCCTGCAATTCTTCATTGTTTATTACAAGTTGAACAGGGCTTTTTATATCCGATGCCGCTTGTTCTGCTTCACCCAGCGAAACAACTCGCTGGCGTTTATTTCTTCGCAAATAATCGCGAGCCCGGTTAGCAACGCAGGTTGCCAGGTAACCTTTCAAACTTCCTCTAAGATGAAACTTGTCCACAGATTGCACAAACGACACAAAAACATCCTGCACAACATCTTCAGCTCGCGCTTTATCATTCAAGAGATTGGCCGCTAACGTCAGCAAGTCATCGACGTACTTCTCGTAGATGAGCCGAAAAGCATCTTTATTGCCGCGTTTAAATTTCCACAAAAGTAACTTGTCTTCGAGCATCTGATACTCTCTTACCTGATATCAGGAACAATCGACTGTCATCAATATAACGATATTCAGGAGTATTTTACCCTAAATAAAATCACTTTTTTGGGTGGATTTTTGCCTTTTAGCTGAGATTATATGATTATCTCAGCTTTTTTATTAGGGTAAGAGGCCGGGCCAATTCAGCCCGGCCCTGATTATGAACATCCGGCTTGAATGGTGGATTTACTTAGGCAGGTCTTTTTCTGCCACATCTTTAGCGCTCAAATCGCCGTAAATAACACGCCAGGTCGATGAGCCTTTTGGCTTATACCAGTATACCGCCTTGCTCGCATCGCCAAGCTTCACGCCCTGCCCTGCGTAATGCCACTGGCCTCCGGTTTCATACAATTGATGGAACAGTATCCCTTTTCCAAAACTCATTCCCATCTTAGTTGCTTCTTCTTTAGAGAGATTCATCGTACCTAACTTTTGTCCGAGCAAAGATACCTGTTTCATGGCATTTTCGGTGCCTATCGCCTCAGGGAATGTGCCATCTCCAATAACCTTTGCCCAAACTCTCAGGCTCTCAATAAAGTCCTCTTCATTAGATTCTCCCATACTAATGTCAGTTTCCTTTAAAGTGTACCCGGCAGGCACTTCCATACTCATCAAGGATTCGTCTATAGGAGAGTCAAATTGGAAATTCTTCATAATCACGAACATTTGTCCTATACTAAGCTCTATCCTTACCGGCAGCGCCGTTTTCGGGTCGGCCCAGACCTTCACTACTTCATTCGGCCCCTTGGCTTCGAATACGATGGTTTTCCGCCCGTCGAGTTCCTGTTCGCCAAGCTCTTTGTGATTATCCTTCAGGTCAGCAATGATCTTTCGCATAGCTCCTACATAGCTTTTTGTTCTGTCTCCGAGTGTGCCTTGTATGTCAACATAAGCGGCTGATTTGTCTTCGTCAGTGAGGATAAGCATTTTTGAGTTCGCGGTGTCAATAACCATCGTCATTCCCGGCATGTTCGACATGGTCCTTCTTACTCGCTGGCCCACAAACGTCTCATGCATAGTGGGGCTTGTTTCTTCGTCTCCGATAAGGAAGTCGAAAACCATAGTTCGTGCATTGAGGATTGGCTCGACAACCTTGGCAAAGGTTACAGTGCTGCCAAAAGGATTTACGACTATCAGCGCTGCAATAATTATCACCGCCGCGACGGCTATTTTTACAAATGGACTCTTCATAATTATACTCCTTACTTTGAGGGCTTTGCCTGCTTTGCGTGCAGCTTTGAGCCTTACGTTCTGCTCGCGAACAATTCGGTCCAAAACCTTATCTTCAATGTTGCTCTGAGCTGCCGCCCTGCCGTTGTTAACCAGACGGCTTTGAAGGCTTGTAAGCTTTTGTGCTTCATCCCGGCAGGTGCGGCAGTCCTTCAGGTGTTCTGCGACTGTCTGTTTTTGGGATTCATCTAAAAGTCCCTCAATGTATGCGACCAATAGCTCTTTACATTCTGCGCAATTCATTTTTACACCTCACTTACTTCCGCCCGCTCCTGCTGCATTGACTGACGCAACATGGCATAGGCCCTTGATAATGTTTTTGTTACTGTGCCTAACGGCATGTCAAGCTGCTCAGCTACATTCGAGCATGAGCAGTCACCGTAATATCGCAGCAAAACAACTTTCCTGTACGCCTCAGGCAGCTTTGAAATTGCCGCTTCAAGACCATAATCCGGTGAGAGTTCAACATGTGGTGCTTCTTCCGAGAATGAGCGGACGATTTCCTTCTGTCGCTTGAGCTGCTCTTTCCTGTAGTGCTCCTTTGCGACCCGGTCGGCGATACCGAGCAGCCAGGAAAAGAAAGAGCCGGGACTCTTTAACTTGTTCATGTTAAAGTAGGCCCGAACGAACGACTCCTGTGCGGCTTCCTCGGCCCGGTCTTTATTACCTAATTTCCCGGCCAGGTGAGCCAGCAAAACCGACTGATAGCGACGCACAATATAGCGGAAATCATCTGGATGGCCATCCAAACAGCGCTCTAAATAGTATTCATCAGTCTCGTACATTTCTACACCTCAAAAAAATCTCTTAGGATTTCTGTTCTCACAATATAGTGAAGGATTGGCCGATTTTGCGACAGGAAAATAAAATAATTGGTCCATTCGACTCCACTTCCGCCTTCGCTAAAGCTTCCGTCTCTGCTAAAGCTGCGACGAGACAAGCCGGCGAGACAGGCAGGACAGGTCCGCTCAGGACA
>CAZJIR010000202.1:0-5870 GCA_964546095.1 uncultured Pirellulales bacterium | reverse complement strand
ACATTGTTACCCTTGAAATTGGGGGGTATTTTTAGTTTCAGTCCACATACGCAGGTTAAGAATATAAACTGATTCACTCTCCTCATTATATCTCCGACCTGGTGCATCTGATTTTGTATACGTTGTTCTTTTCCAGCTTTAGCTTCAGCCTCGCGCAGTCCAATTTCTTCTTTTGACAGTGCGGTAGGTGGGACAATGGTTTTTGCATGTGTTACATCAGTAAAAGCGTTTGAATAATCTCTTAAAGATGCACCGTGGGTCATATTGCGCAGAATCCTTATTCTTTCAGAAATCGGTGGATGTGTACTTGTCAGGTCGGATAGTTTCCTCTGCTTCTTTTTCTTAAAAGGATTGGCGATATACATTGGGGCTGTAACTTTGTTGACAGTAGCTAATTGGGGTGAGGGGTCATTAGCAATTTTCTCCAGCGCGCTGGCAAGGCCCTCGGGGTATCGAGTTAGTCTGGCTGCGCCAGCATCAGCGAGATATTCTCGCTTTCTCGAAAGTGCATAGTATAACAGATATGCCATTATTGGTGCCAGTATGGCAGCTAATATTGCAATTATCATCATTACAAGCTGTGCCTGGCCACCACTTTTGCCACCGGATGAGTATCTTCGGCGTGAGCCGCCAAGTGAACTGTAGAACATTCCTCGAAGAAAGACCTGTGAGAGTAGAACGATTGAACCGAGCATTATGCCGGCAAGTGTTACGAAAAGAATATCGCGATTGAGAATATGACTTATTTCATGGGCAATAACACCTTGAAGTTCATCTCGATTAAGCCGGCCTAAAAGGCCTGCTGTCACGGCAACCGATGCGGATTTAGGATTTCGTCCAGTCGCAAAAGCATTAGGAGCAGGGTCATTGATGATGTAGATTTTAGGCATAGCGGGCAAAGCTGCAGCTATTTTCATTTCTTCAACAATATTGAATAGCTGAGGATGAACATCGTGGGTGACTGGTTTGGCTTTACTTGCGGCCAGGAAAATTTGGTCGCCACTTGAAAAACTTATTAACGTCAAAATCAACCAAATAACTGTTGCAATTATCAGGCCGATAAAACCACCTTCGGGGCCAAAGAAGCCAAGACCGATGACAAAGCCTAGTAGTATTAATACAACTGCCATTAACACCATCAGGACGATGGAGTTTCTTTTATTGGCTCTAATCAGTTCCCACATGTTTTGTGATTTATAACCTGTTTACAGAGACTCCTTGAACATTTTTTTCAAAAGTCCAGTCGGTTTGTAAAATCCTCCAACAAGTACGAAGATATTCCGTTATTTGCCCAGAATGGCATCGAACCGGTTTAAAATCTAATAGTGCCACGCTGAATTTTGTTACAAAGTGAGGCACAATAATTATTAAAAGCTTACTTTCGGAACTTCGCGTTCGGCGACATTTTCAATCTCGAAGAAATCGCGTTTGTCAAACTTGAACGTGCCGGCTATGATGTTCGAAGGGAACATCTGAATCTTGTTGTTGAAGAACAGGACCTGGTCATTGTAACTCTGCCTGGCGAAGGCGATTTTATTTTCTGTGCTGGTCAGCTCTTCCTGAAGTGCCAGGAAATTCTGATTTGCCTTTAAATCAGGGTAGTTCTCAACGACCAGCATAAATTTACTAAGCGCTTCACCAAGAGCCCCTTCGGCTTTTGAGGATTCAGCGACGCTTTTAGCTCCCATGGCCTGACTTCTTGCGTTTGTAATGGCCTCAAAAGTCTCTCGTTCATGCTTCATATAGCCTTTGGCGGTTTCGACGAGATTGGGAATTAAATCGTGCCGGCGCTTTAGCTGAACGTCAATTTGTGACCAGGCATTATCGACTTGGTTGCGAAGGCGGATTAAAGCATTGTATATGCCGATTACGAAAAAAATGAGCAAAACCGGAACAATAAGCAAGAGTAAGATAATGATAATCAGCGTTGACATAGTTTTTTCCTTTATGAAAGGTGTTTTACCGGTTTTATGATTTCATCTTTTTCAAAATAAATGCCACAACAAGAACAACAGCAGCAGCAGCGAGTAATATTATGGTCCATGTACTCATAATTTTCTCCTTTCAGTAAATTTACTTATGTCCAAACATATCAGCCAACAGTTTTTGTATTTTATTGTCTTTATCTAACTTTGCTCTGTCGAGGATATCGTGCAGCTCACCTTTATCGAACCATAGCCCATCGCCCCTGCGGCACTTGTCAATAAGCAGAGTTGGTTTGGAAGAGCCGACGATGACCTTTTGCATTTTTTTGTCGCAAATCGGACATTTTCTTATTTTTTCGATAGACTTAGAACTGACCTTGAACGAATTTAGCAGTTGTTCGGCTTTCTCCGGCTCACCGAGGAGGAGTTCGAGTTCACCTGCATCGAGCCAGATGCCGCTGCAATCGGTGCAGTAGTCAATTTCAACATCCTGTAGCTCAAGGGTGAGCATCGCGTTTTTACAAACCGGACAATCCATGGTTCAAGCCCAAAGACACAGAACAAATTGTTAATGAGCCGACTCTGCGAAATCAATGGTGCAAGTCTGTGATTTTAATCAAGCAATTCTACTATTAAGACGCATGCCTACATAGAAAAATTCAAAAAATTAAAACATAAAATTTGTCTATTTCTTGCCCTGTTTTCGATTTCTCATTTTTTGTTTTTTACTTCTGTGCTCATTGTTAGCATAATAGCAGTTCGTAATTCTATATTGTTAGGGTAGTGACGTCAAGAAATGAATATCAAATATTCAGGGTTGAAGGTGGGCATAAGTCGGCGACAGCAAGCGGGTTATAAGTTGTGTGTTATGCATTGATAATTTTGTTTTGGAATGTGATTTTTGGTTATTATAGGACTTGCACCCGTATTATTGAAAGAGGTGGAAATATTTCTTCTTGACGAGAGCAATCTAATTGATTATTGATTGAATATTATTGAAGGCCAACCCCGGATTAACGCAGAATGAAGTAAGGTTATATGACGAAGAGTTTCTTGTTTTTGCTTGGTGCAGGAGTGACGACCTTGTACCGGAAGGACAGGCTATTCTAATTAAAGGTGTTGGAAAATGATAGTTGACTGCCATACACATATAAATTGTACTGCGGATGAAGTTCAAATGTCTGAACATTTAGTGGCGGCGGAGACAGTGGATGCGTGCATAGTATTAGCTTGTTCAGATGGTCCCAGCGAAGAGGTTAATAAGAAACTGGCTGAATATGTGAACAAACATAAGGAGAAAATGATAGGCTTTGCTCTCGTAGAGCCTTTGCAGGATAAAATCAATGTTAATAATCTGAAACCTATAAAAGATAAGTTGGGCCTTAAGGGAGTGGTTTTATATTGTTCAACCTGCGGTTTTCATCCTGCTCACAGCAGGGCAATGCGGTTCTATGAGTCGGCACAGGAGATTGGGCTGCCGGTCTTCTTTCATAATGATGGTGGTAATCTTGGGGCAGATGCTGTTCTGAGTTATGCTCAGCCATATCTTTTGGATGAGGTTGCCAGAGAATTTTCTGCTTTGAAAATTATAATCGGGAATATGGGCATGCCGTTTGTAGAGCAGACATTGTCGGTATTGGCTAAGCACAAGAATGTGTATGCGGATTTAACGATAAAACCGAGCAATGTTTGGCAAACTTACAATACCGTCGTAGCCGCGTACGAGCGTGGTGTGATGAACAAATTATTATTTGGAAGTGGATTCCCATTAGGCAATGCCGGAGAATGTATCGAGACACTGCTTGGTTTTAATATGCGTTTAGCTGATACGAATCTACCTACGGTTCCACGGGGTAGTATTCAAAACATTATCGAACGAGACACGCTGGTATTGCTTGGAATAAAAGATCAAAGCATAGAACCACGGAAGGAAAAAGGCGAAAAGACCAAAGAAAGTAAGGGCATAAAAGTATAGGTGCAACCAGGGAAGACGGGAAAAAAAGCAGCGATGGCTGAGCTTTTAGAAGAGCAAAGGGAAAGCTGGGGGACACGGGACGGATTTATCCTGGCGGCGATTGGATCGGCCGTTGGATTGGGTAATCTTTGGGGATTTCCTTATAAACTTTACAGCTATGGAGGCGGGGCATTTCTGATTCCATATATCATTGCTCTGTTTGTAGTCGGCATTCCAATTATGATTCTCGAATTCAGTATCGGCCATTATACTCAGCGGGCGGCTCCTGATGCCTTTAAGCGAGGGCATAAGCGCTTTGAGGTAGTAGGCTGGTGGGGGATTATTCTTGCCTTTGTGATAATTACTTATTACCCGGTTATTCTGGCGTATTGTTTTAGCTTCTTGTGGTATAGCATCGTCGGGATTTTCACTGGAGGTGAGCTTCCCTGGGCAGGTCATGGAATAGAAGGGGTCGAGAATGCCAATCTTTTTTTCAATGAGGTATATCTTGGCAAGATAGAAGGGCCGAATTTAGGTGCTATTCGTTGGAACATTGTCTGGCCATTAATTATTACCTGGGTGGCAATGTATTTTTGTATATTCAAGGGAGTACGCTTGGTTGGCAAGATTGTGTGGCTTACAGTGCCGCTGCCCTGGTTGATGCTGCTGATTCTTACGGTGCGTGGCCTGACTCTCGAAGGCAGTATGCAGGGCCTTGCGTATTATCTGGACCCTGTATGGTCAGAGCTGGCAAAGCCGGTTACATGGCGATACGCATTCGGTCAGGTTTTCTTTTCATTGAGTCTCGCTTATGGAGTTATGATTACCTATGCGAGCTTCCTTCACAGGAAAAGCGACCTTAATAACAATGCGGGCATCATCAGCATTGCGGATTTTGCGACGAGTTTTGTAGCCGGATTAGCTGTATTTGCAACTTTGGGGGGTATGGCTTTTGTAACTCAACAATCGGGGCAGCCTGTTGCAGTAGAAAATGTAGCGGACGGTGGGCCATCGCTTGCTTTTGTGGCATTTCCTTATGCGCTGGCGCAATTGCCATATTCGGCGTGGTTCAGCTTTGTTTTCTTTTTTGCACTTGTAACTTTAGGTGTAGACTCAGCCTTTTCAATGACTGAGTCGATTCTGGCCAGTATCGTTGATAAAACAGGATGGCGCAGGGGTATCGTTCTGCCTGTTATGAGTGTTGTTGGATTTGTATCTGGCTTGATTTTTATCACTGAGGGAGGATTTAACTGGCTTGGCACGATTGACGGATTTGTTAACGGCACCTGGGGAATAGCGTTTATGGGTTTACTGGAATGTGTGGTTTTAGGCTGGCTATGGCGCGTCGATGTACTCCGACGGCATGCCAACAGCAGGAGCGATTGGAAATTGGGCAAATGGTGGGACTATCTCATACGCCTGGTGATTCCTGTTTTTCTGGGTACGCTTTTCTTTTGGCAGCTTTTTGATGATATTGGTGGTGAAGGGTTCCTGAGAACTTCGGAAGGTGACTGGATATTACCAAACTGTATTGGATTGGGCATTGTGGCGTTTGTGCCTGTCTTGGCTATAATTTTTAGCGCAGCCAAAGGTCGTTCAGACCTCAGAGAACCAGAAAAACCTGAGCAGAATCTTATTATTGGGGGTAAACGAGAAGGGGCGATTGCATTTATTGCGGCGCTTGTTATTGCAGCTTTACTTATTCTCTGGCTTACAGTTCCAATGTCGCAAACAGTAAAAGGGATTATTCTTTGGCTGTTATTAGTTAGTGGTGTGTTTACGATGCTATTGAGCAATTACGTTCTGGACAAACACCATACTTCTACAAGCCAGGCATCATGGCTGGGAAGATGGGCGGGGATAATAGCAGCTATGGACACCAGTGCATCTATTGCGATAATTTTGATTGGACTATCGAAGACGAAGGAAATTGAGGAGACGACAGCGCCGATTCGCGACACATTACACGGCATTTCATATGTCATTCTTGC
>CAZJIR010000201.1:0-5873 GCA_964546095.1 uncultured Pirellulales bacterium | reverse complement strand
TGAGAATATCGACCTCGACTTCGACTGTCGGATAACCCATGGCAAGCCGGACCAGAAAACGGTCTAATTGGGCTTCAGGTAGGGGATAAGTGCCGTGGAACTCGATGGGATTCTCTGTCGCAACTACCATAAAAGGCTTTGAAAGTGGATAACGTTTCCCTTCAATCGTTGCCTGGATCTCATTCATTGCCTCTAATAGTGCCGACTGGGTTCTGGGTGAGGCCCGGTTGATTTCATCTGCAAGAAGGATATTGCAAAAAACCGGACCGGGGTCAAACCTGAACTCTCCGCTGACCGGGTTGTAGATGGAAGAGCCTAAAATATCCGCAGGTAACAGGTCAGGTGTGAATTGCACCCGGCGAAACTTGGCATCAATGCTTTTGGCCAGCGCTTTTGCCAGGGTCGTCTTGCCCACGCCCGGCACATCTTCAATCAGAACAGACCCCCCGGCAAGCAGGCTGACTATCATTACGTCGATACATTCACTCTTACCGTAGATAACACTTTCAAGATTCTCTTTTAATGGTGCCAGCAGTGGGTTTTCTGTGTGGGAAGTAGCCAACTTTTCTCTCCAGCAATAAAGTCCAATTCCATCATAAGATTAAAAGCCGTATCATAATTTAATACGCCTCAAGTGTAAATTAAGTTCCCGGGAACTTGGCAATGTTGGTTAAAAATATTTGGTTTTATAGTGGTGGCCTTAGAACATAGTTGTAAAGCATTTCATACAATGATAGTATAACCTGTGGCGAAAGGACTTTGAGAGGACTTGTGAGATGAGAAAAATCAAGATTAATAGAGCAATTTTAGTCACTACCGTAGTAACTGCTGCGGTTACTGCTCTTATAATAACCGTAGGATTTTGTCTTTGGTTTAATCATGTTTATACCGTAGAGAGGACAATTGTTCATTTATCCTCCCTATATCAGGCTGAAGTTTTGGGGAAACCAGATATTCTCGCCAGAGTCTACTCACTCGGTGCTCGTGGTGAGGGTTATGGAGACGTGCTTGTCTTAACATCTAAATCCTCTGAGCATCCGGAAGGATATATTGTTAACGTCAATGGCAGAAAAATTGGCCTGCCCAGCTTTCCGGATTACATTCCGTTTCTCAACAAGTTCGCTATGGTGGACAAGTGGGTATATGATGGATATCCCTATTATGGAGAACTGAAAGCAGATTGGGATGTAAAGGATGATGGAAAAGAGGTTCACATCCGCATAAAAGGTTTTAAGGATGAAGAGCTTGGTGGAACTGAGGAAAGTGCGAAGAAATGCATGCCGTTAGCGTATGAAAGTGAGATTATTCTGACGAGATTATTCGATCCGAGACGTGGACGGCTCGATAGGGGAAAATCAATAAAATAGATACGTTTCTTGCTGTTACAAATAAATTATGAAGGCAACTGATTTCGAAAAAGACATCCTGATTGAGCTCTTCAAGAGAAAGCATATTGACACTAAGGGGCTTGTCGAGTCCATAGAGGAGATAGAGGTATTGGATAGGGATTTTACTGGTGTGGGATTTGTGACTAGTTTTGAAAAGCACCCGTGTTTGAAAGTAACCGATTGCGAGCAGATTGATAAATATTTGGGACTCGAAGCTTACCTGAACGAAGAAAGAATTATCGTTCCATTAATATTCTACATTGAACATGGCTATATTGAAACAATTGAGGGCTATAGTTGCGAACATCCTTGGCCCGAGAAAATTGAATTTTATGAATTCTCATCTTTTTAGAATAATACGAATTCCATCAGGAAACAGTATATCAATTTAAGATAAGCACTTGTTTCTATGAAATAACAGACCTTAATTTTTTATATCTTACTTTTTGTTTCCTTTATATTTTTCCCAGTATTCGGGCATAAGTTCTTTTACCTTTGCCTCAAGTTCCTGGTCGCTTATGGCGGTTAAGCGGTCATGCTCGTCGTACTGGTCGATGACCCATCGGGCCAATTTGTGTATCTTGATTTTATTGATTCTGTTTTCACCCTTCAGGCCGAAAAACTCGTTGACCCAGTGGACCACGCCATCGGTGCCGCTTTTATCCGTGATAGCGACACGGGGCGGCCGGCCGAGAAGTTTTTCGGTGTCGAAAATATTGTATATCTGCTCATCCCGCCGCAATCCGTCTGCGTGTATTCCGGCACGAGTAGTATTAAACGACCTGCCCACGAATGGATAGTTGTCGGGAATTGGCAGACCGATAGACCGCATATAGTCGGCCAACTCAGTAATTGCCATTGTGTCGATTCCGCAGAGGTCACCTTTTAATGCGATGTACTCAAAAATCGCTGCTTCGAGAGGGGGGTTTCCTGTGCGTTCACCAAAGCCGAACACCGTGGTGTTCACGAAGTCGCAGCCATAAAGCCACGCCGTCCCGCCGTTAGTATGTACTTTATGAAAGTCATTATGTCCGTGCCACTCCAGGCGGTCGCTTGGGACGCCACATTCACGATTTAGCTTGTAAATAAGTTTCGGGATGCTTCTGGGCAGCTCAGCGCCGGGATAGCTTATTCCAAATCCCATAGTATCGCACAAACGAATCTTGACGGAAAGCTCCTCAGGCACCTGGCTGCTCATTTCCATCAGCCTGTCCACGAATGGTAGAACAAAGCCATCGATATCGGCACGAGTCATATCTTCGAGGTGGCAGCGAGGCCTCACACCTTCCTCGAAAGCCGCTTCCACAACCTCGCAGTAGCTATTCATACATTCGGCCCGGCTCCGGAATTTCAGCTTATGGAATATATGGTAGTCTGAGCAGCTTGTGAGCATGCCGGTTTCTTTTAGACCGGCCTCTTTAACCAGACGAAAGTCTCCTTTCATCGCTCGAATCCAGCCGGTACATTCCGGATATTTATGTCCCAGCGCCCGGCACCGGTCAAGTGTCTCACGGTCGTTCTTGGTATAAAGGAAAAACTCGGTCTGCCGTACCACACCGTTGGGACCGCTAAGGCGGCTCAGCAGGTCATATATATGCACCATCTGGTCGATACTATAAGGCGGCCGTGCCTGCTGGCCGTCGCGGAAAGTGGTGTCGCTAATCAAAATATTCCTGTCTTTAACCGCCCCAAAATCAAACTTTACCTCTTTGCCGTCAATGTATTCAACCACCGGCCCTTCAAAACCAATCCGCGGGGGCATACTATACGAGTAAATATCATTCAGCAGGTTTGGCTCTTTTGTATCCTTCAGAGGATGTCGTTTTCTTGCCTTGTTCATAGTAGTTCCTTTCGTCTTTTATGTTAAAGACTATTGTTCTATGTCAACACCCTGCTCCTTGCAAATCTCTGTGATGAATTCGATTGCTTTTTCGACTGTTTCAACCGAAAGGGCGGCGTCTTCTTCCATTTCAATACCGAATTCTTCTTCGAACATTGCCACCAGCTCGATGGACTGCACACTTTCAGCCCCTAAGTCAACGGTGAAACTGTCTTCTAAATTGATTTCGTCCGGACTGAGTTTCAAAACCTGTGCGGTTATTTCTTTCACACGTTCTTCTACTGTTGCCATTGATTTACTTCCTATTCATTTCTGTCTGGTTAACATTGCTCTTCGGCCCTTTTTAATGGCCTTATTTCTCATCGGTGCCGTCATTTCAAAGACGGCCTCCCACATAGTCTGTTCGACTTCGGTCCATTGGCAGTTACGCCGACTCATTACCATCTTGGCCGTTTCGTACAATTTTCCCTTGCCAAATCCTTTTGTTACAATTCCCTCGATGAACCACGCGAAAGACGGTATAAACTTTGGCAAAGGTTTACCTGTGGTCATAATCAGAGCCATCGGCCCTACATAAGAGCCGGTATTAAACAGCGTTCCGATTGATGTCTTAACGTGGTCTCCAATAAGAGAGCCGACTTTAATCGAGCCGGTATTAATTGAACGTCGCCCATCAAGCTTTACCGAGACAGTGGAATAGTCATTTTTCAGGTCGCTGTTAGTTGTAAAAGCACCGAGATTGACCCATTCGCCGACATAAGCATGTCCCAGAAAGCCGTCATGGTATTTATTCGAATGACCCTGAATAATCGCCCCGATTGAATTACCTTCACGGCACTTCGCTCCGAGCAGGATTGTTTTTTTCCCGATGTAGCAGGGCCCTTCGATAAGGGTAAAGGGGTGTATCTCTGCATCCCGGTCGATATATATCGGTCCGTGCTCAGCATCAATTACTACCATAGGATGCACAATTGCGCCCGGGGCGATATATATGTCCTTTTTATTGCCCCGGATGGCATTTGGTTGTTCAATCGTACCTTCAATTCCGCTTTGCCGCGCTGCTGCAAAGTCGGCTGTAATCTGCTCGGGATTAGCCAGAATCAGGTCCCAGATATACTTCCACGTTGGCAGTGCAGACTTTACGTTGGGTAACTTCGCTATGGTTTCGGCTACGAACTTATCGATATCGTCTGTTGGGAGCTTAGACAGGTCTTCTTTAGTTATGCGTGCATAAAGCATATTGCCCTGTTCATCCAGTCCGACCTCACTGGGGCCGCTGGCCGCGATATCAAAGCTTTCCGCCTTGACCCGCGGGTCCACGATAAGCAGATTATCACCATTAAGAACGGACAAGTCATTGACCGGCTGTTCTGATTTTGCACGATATGAATCTGCAATATAGTCGGGAACGAAATAGGCTACGTCACTTGTGCCGACCTTGGCAATGAGCTTTTCTCTGAGCGAGGTCAGGCCGCATCGAAGCTCCCAGAGCGGGCGATTCAATGCCAGGGGATAAAAGTTACCTCTGACCTCATCATACCTGTCAAACAGAATCAATCGCATTAAAATAATTCCTTTTTGAATGTACTAAAGTTAATCCGAAACAAGTTTTCAGGTTGACGACTTTTAAGTTAGGTCACTTATTTTTTCAATAGTGCTGTCTCACTTTTCCCGTTTATCGGGAAAAATCCGTGACTGGCAGATTGTTCTTAAAAATAATACTAAAGCGTGTAAATCATGTCAACGACACCCTTCCTATTTGGTAAAAAGTAATTTCATGCGGTTTTTTGGTGAATATTTGCGGCTGAAAAGGTTCCATAGTGATATTAACAGTTAAAATTTTTCAGAATCCGCCATAGTAATTGTCACAAAGAGCGTGCAATACAAAGAGAAAAAGGGATAAATAGCGAAACAATAGTTAGTGAAGTATTTATCAATGGGCGGTACTGGACTTGAACCAGTGACCTCCTGCGTGTCGAGCAGGCGCTCTAACCAACTGAGCTAACCGCCCCCTTGCAAAATGCCCCGCTGTCTTGCTTTACGAAGTAAAGCGGTGGGGAACATTCACTTATAGTATGGTTAAGAAAAATTAAAAATCAAGGATTTTTGTGCAAAACCACTGTATAAATGAGAAATGATACTCCGTTCGTAGATGTAACATTAGATATTAACACAAGTTACGACAACAATTACCAGCTCAAATTTCTTCTTATAACCGCGGCAGCCGAAATCTTTCGTTGTGCATTGCCACGCGCAACCGTTATAGAAATCTGAACACTTTTACAATCAGTTCCATCAACTGTGGGAGTTTTTGTGAAAGTCATAGCAGTAACATTGTCACAAAGCACATACTCGTTTCCATTGTTGTTAGTGATCAGCAACAGCGTGTTCGGGTACGAAGGATCCGCAGAGTTGCGAAACTCGTAGGTGATGTCCTCACCGGTCCCCGTCCAGAAATTGCACTGGTTACTTGGGGCCAGCGGATCGACCCCGCCCCAGACGCCGGGCGCAATCTCATAACCGGCGGTACGGAGTTGGGTGGTCATGCGGGTCAGGGCCTGTCTGGCGCTGTTGATTGCCTTAAAGATGTCCTCATTTTCGCGGTAATTTATAATCGAGGCGTTAAAGGCAGTAGCTACCGCAGC
>CAZJIR010000200.1:0-5881 GCA_964546095.1 uncultured Pirellulales bacterium | reverse complement strand
CGACCTTTTCGTGGCTGACAAGAGCGCTTTCAACCTCAGCAGTACCTATACGATGACCTGAGACATTGACGACATCGTCTATCCGGCCCATTAGCCAGTAATCGCCATCCTGGTCGATACGGCAGCCATCCCCCGCGAAGTATATATTGTCGTACATTGTAAAGTATGTATCGATGAACCTGTCGTGGTCTCCCCACATCGTGCGCATCATTCCGGGCCAGGGTTTGCGTATACACAGCTTGCCGCCTTCGTTTACGTCACATTGACTTCCATCATCTCTCAGGACGACGGGGTCAACACCAAAGAAGGCCTTGGAGGCACTGCCGGGTTTTAATGTGTGAGCACCCGGTGTAGGTGTAATCATAAATCCACCGGTCTCCGTCTGCCACCATGTATCTACAATCGGACAGTTATTGCGGCCGATTTTCTCATAATACCACATCCATGCTTCCGGATTGATCGGCTCACCAACAGTTCCGAGAATCCTGAGAGAATCAAGCTTATATTTGGCGGGCCATTCATCACCAAGACGCATCAAGGCACGAATAGCAGTGGGTGCAGTATAGAAAACTGTGACTCCAAACTTATCGCATATTTGCCAAAAGCGGCCTGCATCCGGATAAGTTGGAACTCCCTCGAACATCAATGATGTGCTGCCATTTGCAAGGGGGCCATAGACGATATAGCTGTGTCCGGTTACCCAACCAATATCAGCAGTGCACCAGTAAACATCATCATCATGTATGTTAAAGATGATTTTGTGTGTTATAGCGGTGTGCATTAAATATCCGGCAGTAGTATGAACAACGCCCTTGGGTTTTCCGGTTGAGCCTGATGTGTAAAGGATAAATAACGGGTCCTCAGCATTCATAGGTTCTGCTTCGCATTCTTCGGATGCATCTGCCATCTGGTCATGATACCACAAGTCTCTGCCATCTTTCATATTGCAGGGCTCATCGTTAACCTTCACGACTGTTACACTTTCAATGGTCGGTGTTTTTTCCAATGCAACATCGGCAATGTCCTTGAGTTTGATATGCTTTCCAGCACGCAGTGAAACATTGGAGGTAATGAGCATTTTACAATCTGAGTCATTCACACGACCCTCGATAGCATCTGCGCTGAATCCCCCAAAGATGATTGAATGAATCGCACCAATACGGGCGCATGCAAGCATGGCGATGGAAAGTTCCGGCACCATCGGCAGGTAAATAGCCACACGGTCACCTTTTTTGATGCCCTTCGATTTAAGGACGTTTGCGAATTTACACACATGCTTGTGCAGTTCTTCATAAGTGAATTTTTTCACAGCGTCTTCAGCTTCACCCTGCCAGAGCAGTGCGGTTTTCTTCGCAACAGGTGTTCCAAGGTGACGGTCGAGGCAGTTATAAGTGACGTTTAACTGGCCATCGGCAAACCATGTGTGCTCAATTTTCCGGTTCTTTGTGTCCCATGTGTAACGAAGGCTCTTCGTGGGTTCCTTAAACCAGTGCAGGGTTTTTGCCTGCTCCAGCCAAAAGCTGTCTGGATCATTGATTGACTTCTCCCACATCTGTTGATATTGCTCGGTGCTGGTTATATAAGCATTGGCCTTGATTGATGCCGGCGGTGGGAAAGTCCGCTCTTCTGTCATAAGAGAGTCAATTGCCTTTTCTTGTGCCATAATGTTCTCCTTTTAAGTAATTGGTAACTATAATACCTTAACAGCTTATGTTTATAGTCTCCTAATAAATTATGTTTTCAGTTTCAAAATATTTAGCGCTATCAGGTGAAGTCTCAAAAGATCCTCCCGATGTAAAAACAATGAACAGTTGAGCCTATATGAGTTTCCGGAGGATGTCAACTGCAAAATTATATATTTAGAATTTGTACTTCATGCTCAGGATGCAATACGTCAGGTCTTTGTCGGTATTGACCGAATCTTCCATTGATATCTGATAATAAACCCCAGGTATAAACGATAGATTATCAGCAATTTCAAATTTTGTTGAAGCGCCAAACACCACATATGACCAATCATGGGCCGCTCCTCCAAGACCATCCGTGTAAGCAAGTTCTGAGGACAGATGTAAAGGTGCTGGAAGCTCTGTCATTTCAACTTCATAGCCAAGAATGAAGCGATGGACCCAGCCGGACGGCATACCAGCGCCGCTTGGTTTAGTGTAATTACTTCCGGCAGCATATTCATAATGAGCGATGTATTGGGGAATTATGCCCTGTGATATAATATTCGGCCAAGAAAAGGCGAATATCCACTCCCACGTTGTATTGCTTCTGTTTCGTGCAAGTCCAGGGTAATGTTCATAGCCTGTACTGATATTATAATTTGTGGCGTAAGATTCATCTTCGAAAAGCACGTTTTTGTAATATGGCCTGTAATCGAACCTCTGCTTATTTACATAACCACCGGCGGTTGCATTGCGGTGGGTTACCTTCAGGCCAAAGCCGGTATTATAAAAGTCGAGGTCAATAGTTTTGAAAAACGCTCCCTGCACACCATAGCCATAAGCACCTTTAGACAACCATTTACTCCTATATTGCAAATCGAGAGTAACTCCCAGGTCATTATCTTGGGCCTTTGCCGTGCCCGTTAAGGGTAACAACAGCACGACAAGCAAAAGCAATCTTTTTGTCATAATATTTCTCCTTATTAATGGATTATGGTCCAATCAAAATAAAAAACAAGCATTCTACCTAAAAATATGATTGTGTCAAGAAATACTGGGCTAAATTCTCAGATATAGTTTAATTTTTACAGAAATGAGGATTTTGTTTAATAAGTTTATACTATTGAAATATAGTTCTTTAATACTTAGCTTTTTCTAAGGAGGGGTTAAATAGAATTGATTGGAATCGGGGTTTTCATGCAAAAACTTTTAATCTTTTGTTATTTGTATATCGTTGAGAATGTGTTTGACTATTACATGAAGCTTTTCTTTGATTTTAGGTGTACAACCCTGTGAAAACTTGGATAGTTCTTTGACCTCTATTCCATAAATACGAATGTCGGCAGGAATATGGTACCCCCATTCTTCGGCCATCATAAAGGCGGTCGCGAAATTTATATCATGTGGACTGCTTTTGCGAGTAGTAGAGGCTAAATCAGCCAGACTAAAATAGTGTACTGTTCCTACCGGCGCCGAGCCAAGTTGTATGGCGTCAATCACCACCAGTCGATTATAGTCGGTAAGCTTGGGAATTATATCCATCGTTGCAGCGGAAGACTTAATAATATCGTATTTGGTGGAATCAAGATGTTCGGTTAGACGGTCAGCTACTTCATGAGCAACAGCATCATCTGAAAGGATTGGATTGCCAAGAGCAAGAATCAGTGTTTTCCTCGTGCCTCGCATTTTACTTTTTTGAGCTCAAATCGCGAGTTACAGTCTTAATTAGTTCTTTTTTGCTGTCGAAGATATTCACTTCCATCGGCATCTGGCCCGGCAGGGCGTGAGTCGAACAGGAAAAGCAGGGGTCGTAAGCACGGAAGCACATCTCCAGCATATTCAATATACCGTTGCTTACCTGGGCCTTGTGAATGAGAGCCTTTGCAACTTTTTTCATCGACAGATTCATTGCGGGGTAGTTGATACTGGAAGCGACCAGAAGATTTAAATTTTTAATGAATCCATTATCGTCACATTCGTAGTGGTGTATGAGTGTGCCTCGAGGGGCAGCGATGATACCCACGCCGACTGTTGGTTTTTCTGTCGGGATATTGCGTGCATCCTTAGAAGTGATTTGAGGGTCTTCAATAAGCTCTTTAAGCCTTTCCGCTGCGTACATAACCTCAATAGCTCTTGCCCAATGAAACGCAAGTGTAAAGTGTGCGGGTTTGCCACCGAGTACGTTGAAGAACTTTTCAGTAGCCTCCTGAGCAATAGGTGTGGGTATTCTGTCGGCCACATTAAGACGCCCCAGTGGGGCGACCCTCACGATACCGCTATCTGAACCGTCCTTAAATCCGTGCCAGCCTACTTTGCGCAGGTACGGCATCTTGAGATAACTCCAGGGCACGACGTGTTCAGCCATATGTTCAAGATATGTTTTCGGGCCGTATCGGCCGAACTCTTTGCCGTCTGGGTCGATTATACGGATATCACCATCGTAGAAATTTAACTCATTCTTTTCGTTGACCATCCCCATATAATAGGTTTCGTGATAGAACAGGTCTTTGTTTACGACTGCATCGACGAGTTGTTTGTTCTTGAGTATAAAATCGTCGACGACTTGGAGAGTGAATTTGCCGAATTCGACAAGCTCATCTGCCATTTTTGCGATTTTCTCACGGTTTTCTTTTGAGAGGGGTTGTGAGACACCACCTGGCAGGCCGAAGATGGGATGTGTTGCCTTCCCGCCAATAATTTCCTGGATTTGTGCGCTGTATGCTCTGTTTGTGAGTACTTTTTTACCGATTTCGGGGCCGACGACATTTATCACTCCCACGATGTTTCTTTCCTCGGGCTCTGCTGCCCAGCCACATATAAGGTCCGGGCCAACAGACATCGCATAAATATGCGCGATATGGCTGTGAAGCATATGGGCACAATAACCCAGCTCGCGGAGTTTTTTGGCGGTAGGTGTCGGTTCTACGTTGTATGCCATATCCAATGCTTTTACTGCTGCTAAATGATGCGGCCAGGGACATACGCCGCAGAGGCGAGTTGTGATTCGTGGTATTTCTTCAATCGGTCTGCCTTTGCAGAATTCCTCAAAGCCCCGCAGCTCAACGACCTGAAAGTAAGTGTCTTCGACTTCACCTTCATCGTCGAGAAAGACGTTTATTTGTGCGTGGCCTTCCAGCCGGGTAGCAGGGGCTATGCGAATGACCTTTTCTTTTACCTTGTATTTTTCGTCTTCAAGCTTTGGATAGCTCATATCTGATATCTCGTATTTAGCTTTTTCTTATTTTTCTGTTACAACCTTTTTTAAGAGCGACTTAGGTAATGTGAATCGGTAGAATGTTCCCAGCGGGTCGCGCATTTTTTCCATCAGTTTTTCGATTTCTTCTTCCGGTATTTCTGATTCGGAGCCGCTTACTTTTAATATTGAAGTGAACGCGCTGAGACAACTGGCGCCATGGTCGAGTACGGCTGCCGTTGGTCCCATACATCCGCGGCAGGGCATATTAACCTTTATACACTTGGAGTCGCAGCCGGCTCGTGTAGCGGGGCCGAAACACATTATACCCTGTTCAAGAAAACATTTTTCAGGGTCAAGCTCCGTGTAATCAACGCTTTTAATTTCGTCAATGAATACTTTATCAGGTTTTTGCCTCGGACATTCGTCACAGAGGGTTCTTTCGGAGGCCAGGATGACTCCCTTTGGTGGCAAACCAGCTTTTCCATGAACAAAATTGAGAACAATTGCAAGGAGTTTTACATTCATTTCTCGTGTAGGCGGGCAGGCCCCAATGATGTAATCGACCTCAATAACGTCGTCCAGAGCTTTGACGGACTCGAAAAGCTCGGGCAGTTCCAGCTCGTGGCCTTCGGGGCTTACATAGTGTGTCTGGGGGCGAGTGTGTTCGGGATTTACCGTTGTTGCGGTTTGTTCATAAACGGTATCAAGAATTTTGCTTTTTGTGGTAACGTTGGCCAGGCCGGGGATACCCCCGAAGGCGGCGCAAGCACCGTAAGCTACCATAATCACCGATTTTTTTCGCAGTAGCTTGGCTATATGCTCATTTTCACTATTACGAACGGCGCCATGATATAAACATATGGTGATTTCGCCGTCTTCCATTGCTTCGACGTCCTTGTATTTTATGTCCGTAGCCAGAGGTGCAAATGTAAGGTCGGCTACTTCGAAAAGTTTTAGAAGTTCGACATCCAGGTCGAGTACGGCGATGTCGCATCCTGAACACGTGGCTCCCTGGGCT
>CAZJIR010000199.1:0-5900 GCA_964546095.1 uncultured Pirellulales bacterium | reverse complement strand
TTCCGAGCTTAGCCTCATTGTGCCCGCAGGCAAAGTAATAGAGTCACCCCCATCGAATTGCAGCGCTCCGCCTAATATACCGGCTGCCCATTGCGGATTACCATCGAGTGTGCCATTATTTTCGTTGCCACTTGAGTCATAAGCGATATTGCCGGAAGTCTCATCAAGCTTCAAATGTACAATGAGCTCGGCTAACGTATTCCCTGTCGTGCTTAGTATTAGAACAAGCGAAATCAGGTAAATTAATTTTCTATACATAGTCTCCATCCTTTAAATAAAGACCCATACTGTCACCACACGCAATATGTAGTTTCTCTGTCGTTTGTTATATGCACGATGGGGGGCAAACCTGCCCCCGTATCGCCTCTTATATTTTTAGTTTACGGTTGTGGCTCCGGCTCCGAAGCCCGGTACAGGCGGATATCATCGAAAAATACTAAACCCGAATCACCATCCTGTGGATTGTTCCTTTCGCCAAAGCCAACACCTATACTATCGACATTGGTAATGTCCACGCCCTGGTTCGCAAATTCCTGCAGGTCGATTCTCCATTCGGTCCACTCAGCTACTTGTGCTGCGTTCAAATCATCGTTATAAACCACGGCACTATCGTTGAGAACCACATACATCTGCTCAGCAGCATTGCTCAATATCCCAACATCCTGGTCCATCCACTGCTGCTGTGTAACATTGCCGGAGATACTGACATTGGAAAATACGGCCTGACATGTTTCAGCAATGTTATGACTTGTTACTACCAATCCTATATACACAGTTGCATTCATATTAACAACATCTGTGCTAAGCTGTGTCCAGTTGCTGCCGTCGTCCGAATATGAAGCTATAATGTTACCGGAAATGTCACGCTCAATTTTAACCCATTGCGGCGCTGTGATACCAGGTTCCGTCACGCTAATACTTTCATTGCCCGCCTCGGCACGACGCTGGAAGGAAACACCCTGAGAAGGTGTAACAACTGTCAAAGTATTCTTGGCATCCGGTTCCAGCGTATTGCGGATCATAACGCCGGCTTTGGCCCAGGGGTCGGTATTGTCTATACTGAGCACCCGTGCCGTAATCGAGCCCGGGCCGGTAAGTTGCTTATAAGCAAAGTGGAATTCATCAGTGAGACCCCAGATATCTACGCCGGAGCCGGTCACCGTATAGGTACCTGCAGGGTCTTCTATAAAGCTGCCGGAGTAGGCTGGATAACCTATATGCCACAGTGATAACTCCTGGACGTCTTGCATAGTCCAGTCACGTAACGATTCCAATGACATAACCGCTTCCGAATATTTCATATCGTTGTCGTAGAAAAACGGCATCGACTGAAAACCTTCGTGAACAATATCTATCTCGATAAAATGCTCTCCTGCCGGGAAGTCAGGCTCGGCATAGCCGACGGTAGAACCATTTGTTGTGGTGCCATATCCATCTATCCACATATCGAATAACCTGTCCGGCTCGTAATCGTTGTAATCCTCGAAATCATCCACAATAAGATAATCAGCTACTGTAAAGACCCAAAGCTTACCTTCGCTGACAGTGCCATTGGTGTTATATTCATCGATGCGCCAGTAGTAAGTCCGGCCCCATTCATAACCTTCCGGAGGAGTATAAGTAGTAACGGATTGTCGACCTCGATATATATCCGGAGTGGATGTATCTGCATCGGTCACGGCGTTGGGGTCGGTACCGAAGTAAACATCATGTTCAGCAGCATTTTCACCCGGTGACCAGCTAAGTGAGGTCACGTTCAGAATGTCAAAGGTTGTTCCATTAACAGGGTTGGGATTCCAAGCAAGCGAGGGGTCACCTTTCATCGCCCTCGCGACCTCGGCCTGTGACAGTGCATAATTGTAGATACGGAAATCATCCAAAGAGCCTAAATAATATCCATCGTTGGTATCATGCGACCTGCCAAGCCAATTATTGGTAGTATTACCCATATCGCTAGGAGTTATTATTGTTCCAGTGTAGTCGGCGATTTCTTCGCCGTCCAGATAAAGGACTATTGTATTGGTCTCGGCATTGATTGTCACGGCCACATGGTGCCATCCGTCAGGGATTGATTCAGCCGCAGTGACCTGGACTTCGCCGGTCACACCGCTGGTGGTAATGGCAAAACGCATCGGGTCCATAAACCAAACACGGGGTATAAGGCACATGTAAACATCTAAGTCGTTGCCAAAATCAAATATCCGCTGCCAAGAGCCTCCAGGCCGGGAGTCAGCCCATATAGCGAAGGTGGAATTAGTAAGTGAACCGATGGTCGAGTCTATAGGCAAATCTACGTAATCATCACGGCCATCGAATTCCAGAGCACCACCATCATACCCGACTATCCACTGTGGGCCGCCTCCCAATGCACCATGGTTGTTATAACCGGATGAATCTACAACAAGGGTCCCATCACAGGCATTATCAAGCTTCCACCACCCGACAAGAGCAGGGTCTGAAACAGGTATATTAATCAAAGTCGTAAAACTCCAGACCTGTCCCGGATGTCTCGTCGTATCGTCGTCTTCAACCTCATCGACACGCCAATAGTAAGTTGTGTCATTAGCGAGGTCTCCTAGTTCGTAAGTTGTTTCAGACTGACTGCCTTTAAATTCAGGTGAATCTACAGTGGCATCGGCCACGGCAGTTTCATCAGTACCGAAGTACACTTCGTGCTGAGATGCCGTTGAGCCTGCGTTCCAGCTAAGGTCCCTATCAGTGAGAATGCATACGGCACCATTATGTGGGCCGGAATTCCAAGCGGTTAGTGGTACAGCCTGAAAGCTCCAGATATCGCTCTGATGTATGGTAGTCTCATCGGCTTCAACCTCATCGACCCGCCAATAGTAAGTTGTTCCCGGTATCAGATTCTGGTCATAATTATAAGCCGTTTGCTCAACAGGATTACGAACCATTAACTCAAGGGCGTCCGGATCCGTGCCAAAGTAAACATCATGCCAAGCAGCGGTATCCCCGGCTTGCCATTGAAGCGCTGGAATTGTTACATCATCTGCGCCATCAGCCGGAACCGGCTCATAAGCCTTGAGTTGTATTATTTTCTTAACACTGAAATCATCCCACACTACAAAACCAGGAGTAGTGGAAAAGGTGGCATGATGAAGCCCAACCTGCAATGGTAAACCGTCAAAATCATCCCGCGTTACGGGTGAGGGAATCATCTCAACCCAGGTTATACCATCAGTACTGGTTCTGAAATGGAATGTATTGCCATTGCGTTCAAGCTGAAGGTATGGGTCCAAGTTAAATGCCTTGCCATTATGGCCATTTTCAAACCGGGCGTTGTCGTCAGCGGTCCTGACGAAATTACCACAGTTCCATATAGGAAAGTAATCTAAAGAGACCCAATCTTCACCGGGGCCGGCATCATCGCGGTCGTCCTCGAGATAAGCTCTGGCCATTAAGCCGGCATTATTGTGATAAACCCAAGCATCCGCACTTCCGGCATAATCAGCGACCCTAACGGTGGCGATGAAATCACCTTCGACCATCTCGAACAGAAATGGTCCCAGCGGACTCCATGGGTCAGACCAATACCCACCAGTCGAGGACATGTATAGCTGCCCGGCACTGTCAATAGATGCGTTTAGAGAATCAACGGTCTCTCCCGGCAACCAGCCATAATAGCCATCCCAGCCGGTTCCCTCAACGTTATCAGCGACGTAGTCGTGCGGCGTTTCGAAGTCGTCGCTAAATACGATTACCTGTACTTGCGCCGGGGCGCTGATAGTCAGCATCGAAACAAGCAAAATCGACAAAATTATCTCTCTACACATGATACTTCTCCTATAAAAAGTTAATATTGTAATAGCTATACCCGGAGTATATATAGTTATAAGCCCCGTACTAATAAATCATCGATATCAACCGAACAATCAATTATTACTCATTGAGTCTATTGTATTGGGCGATACAGCCGGATATCATCGAAAAATACCAAACCTGCACCACCGGCCTGTGGGTTGTCCCTGTCACCGAAGCCAATACCAATACTTTCGACATCAGTAAGGTCTATACCCTGGTCTGCAAAATCCTGAAGGTCAATCCTCCATTCGGTCCAATCGTCTATCGTTGATACATCCGAATCTTCGTGATAAACCACAGCGTTGCCGTCGAGAACAACATACATCCGCTCTGGATCGTTGCTTAATATTCCGATGTCCTGGTCCATCCATGGATCCTGGCTAACATTACCGTCAATTGTAACATTGGAGAATACAGCTTCACATGTTTCTTCGGTGTTATGGCTGGTCAATGCCAATCCTACATATAAAGTTGCATTCATATTAATGGAATCGGTGCCAAGCTGTGTCCATGTACTGCCGTTAGTTGAATAAGAGGCCGTAAAGTTACCACCAATGTCGCGCTCTATTCTTATCCACTGCGGTGCTTCGATAGCGCTTTCCGTTGTTTCGGTGCTAGCCCCCATCTGCACAAGACGACGCTGGAAGGAAACACCCTGTCCAGGTGTAATAAATATCGAAGCATGTCTGGAATCCGGCTCCAGCGTATTGCGTAGCATAACACCGGCTTTCGCCCAAGGGTCTGTATTATCCACACTAAGGACCCGTGCCGTAATCGAACCAACACCAGTAAGCTGTTTGTAGGCAAAGTGGAATTCATCGGAAGTGTCCCAGATATCCGTGCCTGTTGCGGTCATCGTATAGGTGCCTGCAGGGTCTTCTGTGAAGCTGCCTAAATAAGGTGGATAACCCTGGAACCACAGTGAGAGTATTTCAACGCCTTCATCAGTCCAGTCAGTCAAATCAGTCAAAGTTAATGTAGCCTCAGAGTTTCCGGCGACTGTGTTGTCATAAAAATAAGGCATCGACTGAGAGCCGCCGTGAACGATAGTCGTCTCGACGAAATGTTCTCCTGCCGGGAAGTCCGGCTCAGCATAACCAATCGTAGAACCATTTGTTGTGGTGCCATATCCATCTATCCAGGAATCAAATATCCTATCAAATTCGAAGTCGTTGTAGTCCTCGAAATCGTCCACAACAAGGAAGTTACCTGTTGTAAAGCTCCAGATGTCACCAATCCATGGGCTATTCGGTTCGGTATCATTAACCTCATCGATACGCCAGTAATAGGTGGTTTCCATTTCAAGTCTTCCAGGATCATAACTCTCATTTCCCAATTCTTTTATGTCAACTTGTTCAAGAGTATTCGGGTCAGTGCCGAAATTCACAACGTGTGAACCGGCATATATTCCAGCCCTCCAGGTTATAACAGGGTCAATCCTGATATCAACGCTGCCGTTGCCCGGATTCGGACCAAAGGCATGTACCGGCTCGAACGGTGAGAGGTAATTTCCCTGAATAATCTCCATTTCACGAATACCGGGCCCCTGCCATGCTACCTGGCAGTGGTCCCAAGAACCGAAGTCCTTCCATCTGGTCATGATATAGTATTTCTGGCCGGCCACAAGGGAAACCGGAACGGTTTTGATAGAGAAGCTATTGTAGGTGCCCCAGTTAGACTCAGAAGCAAGGAGTACGTTGTTGGCAGGGTCGTCATCCGTGCTCAACCACAACTCGCCAGCGCCGGCGCAGGAGAGCCAGAACGTGTACTGGCCGGTAACCGGACAATAGAGCCAACCAGAGATTTGTGCGCCATAGCTGTCGCCAACGCCGTCCACGGTACCGAACTCGGTCAACGCCTCGCTGCGCGTGGGACTCTCCGGATATCTCGGGTCATTAAGCAAATTGACAAGATTGTGATCACCTTCGACGTTTTCCCATAAATCCATCGTGACCGTGCCCATATTCGACCGAGAGGTTGTGAAGCTCCAAACATCGCCTGCATATATGTTAGTGCCGTCGGATTCGTCAATTCGCCAGTAATAGGTCTTCTCACGTTCAAGAAGTCCCGGAGCATAA
>CAZJIR010000198.1:0-5902 GCA_964546095.1 uncultured Pirellulales bacterium | reverse complement strand
GGCGGGTTATGAATGTGAACGCACAATTGCTAAAGAAGCTCTGTGCCGATGGGACTATACCGGTTATTGCATCGGTAGCTAAAGACAAGGCCGGCGGAAAGCTGAATGTGAACGCCGACAGTGCCGCTGGCATGGTCGCCGCGGAAGTTGTTGCTGAAAAGCTCGTTGTCGTAAGTGATACACACGGGATAAGAACCGATATCGAAGACCCGGAGAGCTGGGTGTCGAGCTTAAATGAAATACAGATTAAGGAAATGATAGATGCTGGCATTATCACCGGTGCGATGTACCCGAAGGTCGAGGCCTGCCTGACGGCGTTGGATGCCGGCGTCAGGAAAGCCCATATTATCGATGGACGGATTGCTCATTCGTTATTACTTGAAATCTATACTGATAAGGGAGTCGGAACCCAGATAATCAGGAATTAAGAGAATAGAATTGAGAATAAATAACACTGTTTCGAAAGATGAAACATAAACGACAGGATATGAATTATGACTACACAGGAGATTATTGAATTGTTTAACAAATACGTCATCGCTAATTATGGCCGGCTGCCGCGTGTTATCGTTAAAGGCGAGGGCTGTTACCTTTTTGATTCCGAGGGCAATAAGATACTTGATATGTTCCCCGGCTGGGCCGTAAGTGCGATAGGACATTGCCATCCGAAGGTTGTTGAGGCGTTATGTAAACAGGCGGGTGAGCTTCTGCATATTGATAATACATTCTATTCTGAGCCGCAGGGTAAGTTAGCAAAGCTCTTAAGTGAACGTGCCTTTGGAGGTAAATGCTTCTTTTGTAACAGCGGCGCAGAAGCTAATGAAGCTGCATTGAAGCTTGCACGCCTGCATACTTCGCAGGAAAAGTATAAGTTTATCACCGCCGAAGGCAGCTTCCACGGCCGGACTTTCGCAACGATGTCTGCCACAGCACAGCCGAAACATCATGAAGGCTTGTTGCCGCTGCTGCCGGGCTTTGTTTATGTACCTTTCAATGATATTGCGGCGTTGGAGTCAGCTTTTAGCGATGAAGTGGCGGCTGTAATGGTCGAGCCGATTCAGGGTGAGGGCGGAATAAATATAGCCGACAAAGAATATCTACAGGCCATACGCCGGCTCTGCGATGAGAATGGAGCGATTTTGATTTTCGATGAAGTTACGACGGGATTAGGCAGAACAGGTAAATGGTTCGCATATCAGCTTTACGATGTCGAGCCGGATATTATGACAATGGCAAAGGCACTCGGCGGCGGCGTTGCAATAGGAGCTATGATGGCAAGCGAAGAGGTTGCCGCTTCATTAGTACCCGGCAAGCATGCTTCGACGTTTGGTGGTAATGCGCTGGTCTGCGCGGCTGGCGTTGCCGTCATAGAGGCAATAGAGGAAGAAAATCTTCTTCAAAACACCGCTGAGCTTGGGCAATATATTAAAGATAAGCTCGAACAGTTGAAACAAAAGCATAGTATTATCGAAAGCATACGCAGCGTCGGCCTAATGGTTGGGATCCAGTTGAATACTTCAGGTGCCGAGATTGTGAACAAATGTTTGGAGAAAGGTTTGCGAATCAACTGCACCCAGGGCACTGTTCTTCGGTTTATGCCGCCTATGATTGCCACGAAAGACCAGATTGACCAGGCTATTGAGATTTTTGATACTGTTTTACAAGAGAACGAATGATGAAAGATTTTCTGTCCATAATCGATTGTCCTAAGGACATGCTGAAAGAGCTGTTGCGAATAAGCGCCAGACTGAAAAGTTTGTACAGCGTTAGCGGTAGTGATTTATGTCTTAAAGGAAAAACTTTGGCGATGCTTTTCGAAAAGCCGAGCCTGCGCACCAGAATCAGTTTTCAGGTCGCTATGACAGACCTTGGCGGCAGCGCCATTTATGTTAAGCCTGAGGACATCGGCGGTATCGGCAAGCGTGAACCAATCAAAGATATTGCAAGAGTTATGAGCCGATACGTCCACGGCATAATGGCGCGTACATTCGAACACAGCGCCATTACTGAGTTGGCCAAATACGCTACAGTGCCTGTCATTAATGCTTTGACGGACTTCTCGCACCCCTGCCAGGCGATGGCTGATGTACTTACTATTCGTGAGCATCGCGAAGATATAGAAGGAACAAAAATTGCTTTTATCGGTGACGGCAATAACGTTGCCCGGTCCCTGGCCTTTGCCTGCGCAAAGCTTAGTATGAAGATGGTTGTTGCCTCGCCGGCCGGTTACGAGCTTGATGCCGAGACAATCGAAAAAGCGAATCAGATTTCAGCCGATTGTGTCCGTCAAACAAATGACCCGGGAGCTGCTGTGCTTGATGCTGATATTATATATACCGACACGTGGGTGAGTATGGGCCAGGAAGATGAAAAAAAGAAACGACAGGCTGATTTTGCAGGTTATCAGGTAAACGCAGACTTAATTAAATCCGCGCCGGCCAATGTCAAGATAATGCACTGTCTGCCTGCTTATCGTGATTTTGAAATCACTGATGAAGTAGTTGAGTTGCCCAACTCGATTATATTCGACCAGGCCGAAAACCGACTGCATTTCCAGCGAGCTTTGCTGAAAAAACTTTTAAGCTAACTTAAGCTGGCTGCGGTACGCAGAGCACACCCTGCGAATTGTAGCGTTCGGGAATTAGCGAGATATTAGCTAACAGAAAGATAAAAGAGGGCAAACATGGGATTGATTAGTGACGATGCAAGAGAGATTATTTTAGAAAAGGTTAAAGAATTTCGCTTATCCGATGAGGATTTGAATAAGCGAAAACAAATGAGAAATGAATTTGTCGAGCTTTTTACTCCTCCAAGAATAAAGAATTTATCACCCGAAGAGTATTTTCCAGGTTTGGGCAAGAAGGATGATTGTATTGGTTATCAGTTGGAATGGGCTACCAGGCCGCTTGGGAGCATAAAGGGTGGCTCAATGGCTAAATATGGACCTAAAGAACAATTTACAGAGATCAAAAAATTGCTGGTCGATTTGACAAATTATACCGAGGAGATATCCAATTTTTATACGTCTAATGGAGAACTTTCTGATAAAAGCAAAGCGTTGATCGCAAACTCACAAAAAATAAGGGGTATGAAATCTGGTCGTACGGTTCTCGGCAAATTATTAAGCATATATTATCCAAACACTTTTATTCCCTTTTTTACTGACCAAGACTATCTATTGAAGTTGATTCTGAAAGATTATTCAGAGGATTCAAGCGGTCTTGAAGCCTATATGAAAAACAACTATCTATTTCTTAAGATAAAAGAAGAGATATTGTCAGAGCCAGCGTTTGTTAAAATAGTTCCACAGGAGAGACTTACAAATGATTTTTTATATAAATTCCTATACTTTTGTTTTCCGAGGACCAAAGAACCCAAAGAACCGGGAGAGGAAAAAGATCAGGAGAAAGAATGTTTCGAAGCTTTGGAAACCGAGCATTATCAAAAATTAATACACAGAAATTTTCAAAAACTTTTTGAAAACTATCGCTATTTTGATGAAGAGTTTCAAAATGCTCATGAAGGACACTATTCAACTGAAGATGTGGGAATTATGGATTTTCTGTGTTCAGATAGAAGTGATAATTTTGTGGTCATCGAGTTAAAACGTAAAAGCACTGATAAAACGTTAGCCCAGCTCTGTAGATATATGGGTTGGGTAAAAGAAAATTTAGCCGAGGAGGAGCAAAAAGTTTACGGCTTAATTATATCTGAATCAAAGGACATAAGGTTAGAATATGCTATTAAAGTCGTGCCTAATGTCGAAATAAAGCAAATGACTCTTAACGTTATAATTGGCGATTTTTAATCTTTAACTGATGCTTTCAGGGCCAGACTATATCAAAGAATATCCTGACGTCTTTGACAGGTTCACTTTTGATTATCTATTCAAAAGACTGTTGGCTGACGGTTATGACAATGAGGAGGCAAAAGACATAATAGTGTATAACTGCGCACTGAGTACGTTAGTGACGCAAGAGAGGATAGACAATGAATGTTATTTGGAAACATCAGTAGAGGACATAATAGCTCCCGATATTCTTGATATGTACAGAGGAGAATTTAATAAAGCCGTATTTAATAAAAATTAATGGTTTGAGACAAATTGTTTGAGGTATTGTCATTCCGCACTTGATGCGGAATCCAGATTGCTGAAAGGTCTGGATTCCTGCTCTGCTTTCGCAGGAATGACATTTTTGGGCTGGAGCGAATTTCGTAACAAATAACGATTTTTGTGTTGGAGTTACGTTGGATAAAATTAATAATAAAATTCTCGTCGCTACTACAAACCCGGGTAAAATCGCTGAACTGAAAACTATGCTCACGCTCGATGTTGAATTGCTTGGCTTGTCGGATTTCAATAATACCGCTGAGATTGAGGAAGACGGTTCGACTTTTGCTGAAAATGCACGTAAAAAAGCTACAGGTTACGCTAAGGCAACCGGCATGTGGACAATCGCAGACGATTCCGGCTTGGTCGTTGATGCGCTCGGCGGAGCGCCGGGTGTTAATTCTGCACGATTTTCAGGTGATAAATTGGAAGGTGATGACAGAACTCTTATCGACCATCGAAATATAGCAAAGGTACTGGAGCTTCTCAAAGACGTCCCTAAAGAAAGAAGGACGGCAAGATTTGTTTGCAGTTTGTGTCTGGCAGGTCCTGAAAAAGTCTTAATTGAGGCTGAAGGGAGACTGGAAGGTCTCATAACAGACAGAGAAATTGGCCAAAACGGTTTTGGCTATGACCCGGTTTTTTTTGTGCCGCACTTTAACAAAACCATCGGCCAATTAACCGCTGAAGAAAAAAATACAATCTCGCACCGCGGTAATGCAATCAGAAAATTGACGCCGATACTTGAAAAACTTCTCAACGTCTAAAAAAATTTATTACTCATTACAAGCATTCAAATGAAGTTTTTTTACAAATCCGGAGTGTGAAAAACCCTTTCATTAGTCCTGGCATGTCTTGTTTCAAAGGCGAGGTTAAACAAAGATTACTCTGCAAAGTTTTTCCTTAAATAAAAAAAGAACTTGCGGTAATAGAAAAATTAAATCGGAATTTCACAAAAATATTTTCTCTTGACATTCTTGCGTTAGGTTTATATTTGTCCGTTTATTAAATTTTGTTGGTGAAATGGCCGATAACGAATGAACCACAAAGATAAATTTGAAGTATGAAGATGTGCCCGATACCGGAGAAGCGGTGTCTCGTTACTAAATATAAGTGCTCCTTATGGCAAAAAAGAGTTCATCTAAAAAATCTTTAGTTATTGTCGAATCGCCCGCCAAGGCGAAAACAATCAACAGATATCTTGGCTCGGACTTTGAAGTCAAGGCTTCAATGGGACACGTGCGTGATTTGCCTTCGAAAGGTCTCAATGTTGATATAGAAAATAATTTCGAGCCGACGTATGATATACTACCCGGCAAGAAGCGTACTGTAATATCGCTGAAAGCCGCAGCAAAGAAATGCGACAAACTATATCTTGCCACCGACCTTGACCGTGAGGGCGAGGCGATTGCCTGGCATCTTGCGCAAATCCTCGGCGTACCTGAAGAAAAAACATACCGTGTGATATTCAATGCCATAACCCAGTCAACCATAACGAGTGCCTTTGCCGAGCCGGGCAAGCTCAACATTGATAAGGTTATGGCCCAGCAGGCTAGGCGTATTCTCGACAGAATTGTCGGCTATCAGATAAGTCCACTGCTATGGAAAAAAGTTACACGCGGTTTGTCGGCCGGTCGTGTCCAGTCCGTTGCCACCAAGATGATTGTCGAAAGAGAAAGGGAAATCCGTAACTTCAAGGAGAAAGAGTACTGGCTAATCCCCGCCGTTTTTACCACAGATTTATCCCGCACCAATTGGGCTCACAGGGCCTCGGCACAAACTAACGGCGGG
>CAZJIR010000197.1:3351-5903 GCA_964546095.1 uncultured Pirellulales bacterium | reverse complement strand
ATATCCAATTCAACAATCATAACATATCTCTCCAATCTTGGGATCAATTTGGATGTTTTCTACAAGCTTCTTTGTCGTCATGTGTTCGCTGTTGAAATAATTAAGTTTCATTTTGGAATCACCAGCGATCAGAGCCTCAAGTCTTTCAAACAAAAATTTCGAAATATGTTTATGGGCAAAAAAGACCGCAATGCTATGCGTTATCTTGAAAGATGGGGTAGCACTTTTTGGGAAGCAACCGAATATAGAATCAGAGAAATTACAAAGCAATTTGAGAGCGAGGTCAAGTCCAACGTTCGTTCAAAATTCCCAGGAATTTCATTTTCTGTTGATGCCTTAAATAAATTAACAAAGCAAGAGAAAACAGAAGTATTACACAGAGCCCAATACGTTCTCAACAATGTTCAGGTACGTCAGTTATCTGATATTATAGATCTACTTGAAGCCATACTAAGCGACCGACAAAAACGATATTTCCTTACTATAGATCGGTTGGATGAAGGATGGGTTGAAGAAAAACTCCGTTATAAATTAATTAGAGCACTTGTCGAAACTGCTAAAGAGTTTGGAAGAGTAAAATATGCCAAAATTATTGTCGCGATTCGACAAGACCTTTTGGATCGCGTTTTCCGTTTAGTTCGAGACCCAGGCTACCAAGAAGAGAAGTACAAATCTATCTACCTAAGACTAGGCTGGACAAAGAGACGGCTGATCGAGGTGCTCGATGCACGGATTAATTTCTTAATTCGACAACAATACACGACTCAAAAAGTAACACATCGAGATGTTTTACCTAAAAAAGTCGACAATGAACCTATAGTTGATTTCATAGTAGATCGAACTATGATGCAGCCACGGGATATAATCCATTTCTTTAACAAGTGTATTGAACAAGCTCGAGGTGAACCACAAATAAAACAAAGGATGATAAAGCAAGCAGAAGGCGAGTATTCGATAGACCGACTTAGATATCTTGCGGATGAATGGAATGCCGATTATCCAAATTTTGCTAACTTCGCCATGATATTAAGAAAGAAAAGCCCACGTTTTAGAATCGACGATTTAACAGACAAGGAATGTGAGGAGTTCTGTTTAGATTTTTGTATTTCTGACGATAACCATCCCGGTTATTTCTTGAATCTTTCTACTCATCTTATTAATACGCAACTTTCACCATCGGATTTTCGAAGAAGCATCTTCCCAATCTTCTATAAAATGGGACTTGTCGGCTTGAAAATAGAAAGTTATGAAAAATATGTATGGACAACTTTTAGTCCACGTAACATATCATCAGCTGAGATCTCTGGTAATACTAGAATAGCTGTTCATCCTGCCTTTTGGCGCGTGTTAGGAATTCGAAAAACATAAAATACACAAAACTAATAGACTTCTCAAATCTTTTTTATTTCTCAGGCCTATAGTCTAATCTTTTTTAATTATAGCCATAAAGCCACCGGCCGGATTACGATACATCTGCATTGTGCTGCCTCCGGTTCGGTACTATCTTTATTTACTCCGTCTTTTGCAAGACTTCGTAACACTTAATGCTCCTCATGCTGGCCTCCGGCACCAACAACAATAAAAAGTCGCTTTTAGTCAGCTTAAGAAAACAGGCCAATTTTATTGGCCTAGTGGTCGAAGGCAAAAGACCGCGACAAAGCTCGCTTTAGGAGCGGCTGTGCCTGAGGACACAAAGCTGATTGAAAGCCTCTATGCCCTCTGTGTCCTCTGTGGCAAAAATAAAACTTCGCACTTCTAACAATAAAAAAGCCCTGCACAAAATTTAGTTAAAAACCCAATCAGTGCAGGGCAGGTGCGGCTAAAACAAATTATCAATCTCAAATCTTAAATCTAAAATCTCAAATCAACTCAGTCCCATTTTAATCTCGGAGGTTTTTCTTTTTCGAGAATTTCTTTGAGCCGTGCTTCGACGTTCTGTTTCTTTACTTCTTTATCCTCCAGTATGGCATTTTCTTCTCTGCTCTTATTTATTTCTTCCTGCAGTTCCTCAAGTCTTTTAAGCAGTCGCTCGTATGCTATTCGCTTTCTTCTTATAATCAGGTCGTATTTGGCGCTGATGACTTCTTTCAATTG
Organism: uncultured Pirellulales bacterium; assembly: GCA_964546095.1. Lineage (GTDB taxonomy): Bacteria > Planctomycetota > Phycisphaerae > Sedimentisphaerales > Anaerobacaceae > NIOZ-UU13. Next base: position 3,809 of record CAZJIR010000197.1, on the reverse strand, counting down.
TGCCATCGGCTGTTTTTCTTCTTCTTTGCCCTTAGCGGCCTTGATTTTACGCAGCAGAACATCCTGTCTTTCCTCCAGTTGCAGGTCTGCCAGAAGGACTTCCTCTAAATCGGGAAACCTTCTTCCCTCTTCGAAAATTCTCCAGTATTTTCTTCGTGCGTGGTTAAATTTCTGCGTATAGAGTTCCGCATCCTGGTCTTTCAGGCCGGCCAACGCTTCCGCCTCTCGCGGCTTGGCCTTTTCAAGCCAGACAAGGAATTCTTCTTCCCATCTTTTCCGGAAGAATTCCATACGTCTTTCGAATACGTGTTTTCCAATTTCTTCTCTGAACGTCTCCGGGTCTTTCTTACGCAGCTCAGCCAGCTCCTTTGCCCTTTTCGGGTCGCTCTTACTCAGTTCCTTCATAATCTTATCAATTTCTTCTTTAGACGGTCCGAATCTTCTTGCTCCTCGTCCCT
>CAZJIR010000197.1:0-3341 GCA_964546095.1 uncultured Pirellulales bacterium | reverse complement strand
TCACCCGGTCCTCCTCGTCTGTCAGCCGGTTCCCGGCCTCTCTCATCCGGACCACGTCCCTGCCCGCGTCTCGGTTCCGGCGGTCGGCCATCATCCCAGATATCTTCATCCTCTTGAGCATAGCAGGGTGTAACGATTAAAGCCGCTATTGCCGAGACTATAAAAACTAAAATGATTCTGCGTTTTAAGTCCATTTTTTATCCCTTCCAGAAATCACTATTATTAATTTCCATCAATTCCATTTCCAGTTCGGTCACACTGCCCTCACCGTTAACGCCCTCATCGCCATACTGCAGTGACTGCATTTCATCTTCAATCTGCTCAATTTCAGCGGTTAAGGTTGCTATATTTGGGTCGTCTATTGTTATATCGTTGCTTTCCCAGATCGCTGTTGGTATTATCGAACCGGTATATACCTTAGGTTTGGAGCCATTATCATCGAATACATTCAGAGCTATCGCCGCGATGATAAGAACTGCTGCGGCGATACTGGCAGCCCTGTAAGCGAACTGCATAAACGGATGTGCTTTTTTTGCCGGCAGCCGCATTGCTATTTCGGCTTTTATGTTGGCTATGAGCATATCATCAGACCCGGGCGCAGGATGTTTACGGAGGATTTCGTCGGCCTTTTGGACATCCTCAATAAAGCTTTGTGCCTCTTCCGGCCCCATAAGTTTCTCGAAAAGCTCTTTCATATTTTCTTCATTTTGATGGTTCATAGTTTTGTTACTCCATCAGCTCTCGCAGTTTTTTTACGCCCCGGTGCAGCTTTGCCAATGTTGTTCCTATCGGCTCGGACCGCATCGCGGCTATTTCTTTAAAGCTAAGTTCGGAATAAAAACGCAGCATTATCAATTCTCTCGTTTCCGGGTCCATTTTCTTGAGCTGTATTTGTAGTTTATCGATTTGCTCATCGTCGGACTTTTTCTCTCCTGTCGGCTCCGGTTCGAGTTCTTTTTGCTGGGACTCGAGCAGCTTTTTCTGTCGTTGTTTGCTTCTCAGATAATCATGGAAGATATTGGATGCCACTTTGAACAGCCAGCCTTCGAATGAGCCGCCTTTATACGAACCGATTTTCTCTACCAATTTTACAAAGAGCTCGCTTAGAAGGTCGTCACTGATGTCGTTATTGCCCGTTAAACGGTAAAAATAGCCATGACATCTACTGCCATACATATCGACTACTTTTGCAAAGCTTTCAGAATCATTGTTCTTGCAGCCGACTATTATCCGGGCTAAATCTTCACTTTTTGACATATTTCAGCATTTTTCGTATAGAAAGACGGTTTCCGCACATTATTTATTGCAAAAATCGACAAAAATCACTCTCCGAACGACGTGATTCGCTTTTATGCAGCAGTCCTATAACGTGTGCCATAGAATCCATTCTGAAAGATAAAACATGTATAAAACCTCTCGAAAGGCCGGATGAACACATCAAACCTATAGCTTCCAATGCTTTTAGATGTCATCTTCCTCTTCTTCTTCCTCTTCGTCTCCGAGCTTCCAGTTTTCAGCTTCATCAAGCTCACTAATTTCTCGCTCCATGTACTTAAACAATTTATCTTGAATGGGGGCTAATTTTCCGTACCACTTGAGCATAGCTTGGTAGCTTGCTAAAAGCATATCAAGGCGGATTAGCTGCCATTTTGCTATGCATTCCGGCTCCTTGATATTAGAGAAAGGCTCGCATTTGAAGGACCTTTGGCCGTTTGGGCCAAGCTCATAAAATTCGCAATCTTTGCATTGTATCATTTTTTTATACTCCAATCTGACTCATCAAAAAAAGAGCCTTTAATAAAGATTATTCCTTAAACGTGACATATCTACTTTTTATAATTGGTACGTATACTTTTTGTTCATTAAAATAAACTTTTACGGATTTTAGTCCGTAGCATTACCGGTTCAGGAACTGTATGTCCGCCTCAGGCAGATAAATCCATCTACGGGTTGTCACCTGTAGTATTGTGGCGGAATAATAAATTTTATTGTTTACTTTTCAACTCATCCATAATACCATATATTTCAAAGGCTTAAAAGTTTTTTGAAATAAACATTTTATAACCTGTTTTTGGAGAAATAGATGGCAAAATCGAGACGCAGGCGCAAGATAGGCAGTAAGAAAAGACGCGCCAAGTGGAAAATACGGCATAAAATAAGCTGAGCATAAGCAACACAAAGTGTATCTCGTCAAAAGTACCTCGCAAAGTTATAACGAGATACGAGATATGAGATGCCTGTCGCCTCGTTTTGTGACGAGAGTCGCACCTGTTCCTGTATAATTATCATCACAGGTGCAGGCAGAGGCAAACGAGATACGAGAATGAAACACTTCACAATTACTCTCAAGCCGGACGGCAAACAAATCACCATCCACGAAGGTGCTACACTTTTGGAGGCGGCGGGCCAGGCCGGTATAATCCTTAATACCATCTGTGGCGGAAGAGGTACGTGTAAAAAGTGCATCGTAATAATTGAGCCCGAAGGCAAAGAAGTCCTCGCCTGTCAGTACCATATCCAAAGTGACCTTACTGTCACCATCCCCAACAGCTCCAGATTCTTCGAGCAGAAAATCTTAGAACACGGTATCGATACACAAATTGAGCCGAGCGGAGATTTACTCGAAAAATATAAAGACAAATCAGATTCAAAAAAAATATTCGGGCTGGCCGTTGATATCGGCACGACCACCGTTGTTGCTAAACTAATTAATATGGCTGACGGTAAATGTCTGAGTACGGAAGCTGTTCTCAATCCGCAGTGTAAATATGGGGATGATGTTATAAGCAGAATCGCTTATGCAGAAAACGATGAAAAGTTTAACGAACTCCATAAAACAATAATCGATTGCTTAAACGATTTGATTTCAAAGCTATGTGAAAAATGCTCCATTAACACAGACAATATATACGAAATGTGCGTTGTTGGTAATACGACTATGAACCATATCTTTCTTAAATTGCCCATAACCCAGCTTGGTCAGGCACCGTATAATGCCTATTCGCTCGATGCTCACGATATTTCTCCCAATAAGTTAGGTTTGCAAATAAATCCCAAAGGTAATGTCCATACGTTAGAAAATATAGCAGGCTTCGTAGGCGCAGATACTGTTGCTGTTGCTCTTGCGGTTGATATAAGTTCGGCGAAGGATAATACATTAGTAGTTGATATCGGTACGAACGGAGAAATTGTATTAGCTGCAAAAGACAGGCTCTATGCGGCAAGCTGCGCGGCTGGGCCTGCCCTTGAAGGCGCGCGTATAACGTGTGGCGGCAGAGCAACACAAGGAGCAATAGAGGCCGTGGTTTTAAATGAAGATGATATAGATACAAATAAATATA
>CAZJIR010000196.1:0-5904 GCA_964546095.1 uncultured Pirellulales bacterium | reverse complement strand
ACAATGTCGTCTCATCCACACCCCAGCCTTCGTTAAAGTAGCCGTCATAGTCATCTGTATAGAACTTAAAGATAAGGCCCCATTCTCTCAGTCTGGCTCGGCAGGAAATGGATTTTGCCTGACTCCTCACCCGGTTCAGCGATGGCATCAATATCGCCATTAATAGCGCAATAATAGCAATCACTACTAAAAGTTCTATCAAAGTAAAGCCTTTGCGTTTACTCATATAATGCTCCTTGTACTGTGTTAAAAAATGGTGTAAAAACCACTGCTTTTGTCAGAATATTTTACTATATTATCGGCCCCAATTCAAGTGATAAACAGCTTTTTTTGCTTGCTGTGTTATTTGGTCACTTTGTTTTCTTTCGCAGCATCCCGGTCAGGAGTTTTATTAGTTCTTCGGAATTCACCTGTTCTTCGCGGCCATCAACAAAGATTATCTCATACTTTCCATCGGTAAGTTTACGCTGCATTATCACAGCATTATTATTCTTTGGATTAATGACGTTGCCGTACCAGGCTACTTCTTCGCCACGGCCAAGAAAATGCTCATATTTTACCCTGCTGGTTGATATGCTGTTTTCGTGGTCTCCCCCCCAGTATTTTAACATTAGCATATTGTCCTGAAGTACCCCTCCGACTGTCTGATGCCTGTCTCCAAGGAAGATAGCACAAAAAACTATCGTTATAATTATTGCGGCGGCCGCGGTTAATTTATTTATTCTCAGGTCAATGATAATTTTTATGGTGTCCAAACCTCCCCTGTGCGGTAAGAGTCTGTTGGGGATTTGTTGTTTAATATCCTCGCTTAAACCGGGATGAACGGGTTCGGTCGTTTTATCAGCCAATTCATTTAATAATTCTTTAAGCTCTTTTTCTTTTGCCATTGCTGTTTTCCCTTTTATTGGGAATCCTTCAAATAACCTGCTTCCTCAATGCTTTTAATGCCCTGTTAAGCCTGCTTTTGAAGGTTCCTTCTCTTATCCCTGCCGCTTTGGCGGATTCGGCAATAGTTAATTGCTGCAAATAATGTAAAACAACCGTTTGTTTTAGTTTTATCGGCAACCGTGTAATAGTGTTTACCAATTGTTCCAACTGTTCCCTGCGTTCGACTTTGTCGTATTGGGCATTGCCATTGTCCGGGACATCCATTCCTTCAATGACGACTGCTTTCCGGCCCTGATGCTTGCGCCAATATAACTTTGAGACATTAGCTGCAATACGATACAACCAGCCGTTTAGTGCTTTGCCTTTTTTCAACTGGCTTATGTGGTACCATGCATTAAGGAAACTTTCCTGTGTCAGGTCTTCACTAACCTGTGGGTCATGGCCGAGTCTCCTCATAAACAAATAAATCTGCTTATAATATATATCAACAAGCTCTGCTGCCGCTTTGCGGTCGCCTTTTCTTAATCGATGAGCAAGCGAATCCAGTTCCTGGTCTGAACCTTCAATCGGTCTGTCGAGGTTTATTCTGTTATTTTTATGATGCGCGAGATTAATCTTCTGTTCTCTTAAATTTGCCTTTTTACTATTATGTTAGCCCCACTTGCTAAAGAACAGTGTATCCTGAATCCGGCTTTTTTGCAATGTAAAAGCCGGATATTTAAGGTTTTGGGCGGATTATCTTAGAATTGACTTTTTGCTATTAGAGCTGGCCTGGATGAGCGTTGATATTACTTAGGGGATGGTAGAATTTAATGAGTATGCTATAATAACTCTAAATAAGGTTGCCGTATCTCGAATGACATTCAATACATTAAATGCGGGATTATGACATCTTTACCGGCCGATATCCGTTGTCTTAGTAAGCCCGTTCAACGGTTGTGGGGCTTTATGGATCCGTGCACGCTTTGTCCGCGCATGTGCAAGGTCTATCGCAGCAAGGGACAAGCCGGCTTTTGCGGGATTGGTAATACGCCGAAAGTCAGCTCCGTTGGGCCTCATTTCGGTGAGGAAAGTGTTTTAGTCGGCAGCGGGGGGTCGGGCACAATATTTTTTGCCGGCTGTAACCTGGGATGTGTTTTCTGTCAGAACTACGATATCAGCCATCGCAGGCACGGACGAGAAATGACAATCGAGCGATTATCTCAAGCCATATTGGGGCTGCAGGATTACGAGTGCAGTAATATTAATTTCGTTACTCCTACCCATGTTATCGCGGCAGCCATCGAGCTGGCCAGGAAACAAGGGCTGAAATTACCAACGGTTTATAATACAGGCGGCTACGATTCGGTTGAGACGCTTAAGCTGCTTGATGGATTTGTTGATATTTATATGCCGGATATGAAGTATTCGGGTTCGAGTGTTGCCGAAGAACTTTCAGCGGCACCGGATTATCCGGAAGTGAATTTTGCTGCGGTTAAAGAGATGCATCGCCAGGTGGGAGATTTGCAGGTTGAAAATGGCCTGGCTACGCGAGGGCTTTTGGTAAGACACTTGGTTTTGCCTGAGAACTTAGCCGGCAGCTTTGAGATTATAAACCTTTTAACAAAGCATATAAGCCCCAAAACTGCGATTAATGTAATGGACCAGTACCATCCTTGCTACAAGGCCTCATCGCATACGAAAATAAACCGCAGGCCGACATTTGAGGAAGTTGAGTCCGTTCGCCAATATGCGATAAGGAAAGGCATGAATGTACTTTTGTAGTTTTCTGTAGAATAAGCCAAAGGTTTGAATTTTTATTAATCCTTAGCTCCATGGTTTAGGAGCAGTTCAACGATTTGCTTAATGCCTTTTTCTTTTGCCAGGGACAGTGGCGTCTTGCCATCTGTTGTTATTGCATTAACATCGGCACCATTGGTGAGCAGCAGTTCCATAACATCCTTGTTCCATCGAGAGAAATAGATGGCAACATGCAATGGGGTCCAGCCATCCTTAGTTTTCGCATTGGTGTCCGCACCGTTAGATACAAGCAGTTTTACTATATCCCTGGAATCAATCTCTACGGCCTCATGCAGCGGTGTCCGGCCAGAATCACTTCTTGCGTTTACATCAATGCCATTAGCGATAAGAAGCTCTGCCAAATCAGGACGTTGCTTCAAAACCGCCTCATACAGAGGGGTATGGCCTTCTTTATTCCTGATATTAACGTCGGCACCTTCGGCAATTAGCATCTCAGCTATTTCCTTTTGGCCTTTGGAGATTGCATCGAGCAGGGGAGTTTCACCATTTTCGTTCTTTGCATTGACATCAACATTACACGAAAGAAGAAGTTTCACAATACCTTTCAAACCCTCTTTTGAAGCTTCATGCAATGGGGACCTATTAGAATCGTCTTTCACCTGAACGTCAGCACCGTTGGCTATGAGCAATTTCGCTAAATCTTCAGAACCTATCCGTGCAACTTCATGCAAAGGTGTTCTGTTCGAATTGTCTTTAGCATTAACATCAGCGCCATTGGATATAAGCGTTATTGCAACATATTCATTCCATTTATAAGGTGAGATTGCTGAGTGGAGTGGAGTTTGGCCGTTTTGGGCTTTTACATTTACATCAGCTCCTTTTTTTATGAGCAATTCAACGACATTCACGAAACCACTTTTTGCCGCTTCATGCAAGGATGTCCAGCCTAAATTGTCCTTTGCTTTGACATCAGCACCATTTGCGATAAGAAATTCAGCCAAATCACAGCGTTCTTTTCCTCTAAAAGACGGGATAGGTGGAACCTTAAAGAAGCTTTGATGATCGGATTTTGTGGCGTCATAAGTTTTAGTATCAGTAATTTCAGAATATTTCAGTTCGAGTGAACTTTTAATGTCGCCCCGTGCCGTTTTATGCAGTGGAGTTTGGCCTTCGTTGTTTTTTGCGTTGACGTCAGCACCTTTATCAATCAGTATTTTTGCAATATCCGTATTACCCTTTAAAGTTGCATAGTGTAAACTTGTATAACCCCAATTATCCTTTGCATTGATGTCAGCACCGTTATCTATTAACAGAACAGATAAGTTCATATTTCCCAGTCTGGCTGTATAATGCAGGGGGTTTCTACCATTTTTGTTAGTGATATTAACTTCGGCACCTTTTGCTATAAGCAGTTCGGCTACTTCATTACTATTCTTTATAGCCGCACAGTGTAAATTTGTACAACCCCAGATGTCTTTTGCTTCGATGTCAGCGCCATTAGCTAAGAGCAGCTCAACTATCTTTGTTTTTCCAAGGCGGGCGGCGTAGTGTAATGGTGTTCTCTTGTTATTTCTTTTTGCATTGACATCGGCACCGCTGGCTATCAGCAATTCGACCATTTCCTTATGACCATGTGTAACAGCAAAGTGCAGCGGCGTCACACCTTGTTCTGCTCTCGCATTGACATTGGCACCGCCGGCTATTAGTTTTTTAGCTTCCTCGACATTTCCTTTACAGGCGATTTGATGTAGCTGTGTCTGAGGTTCGATGGGTTTCTTCCTGCACCCGAAAGCAAGAAATATTAATACTAAAAGAATGCAGGGCAATCTATTCCGTATCATGTCTCTTTCTTTCAAGTAATTGAAAAACTTATACAAAGTTTCCTTTACCAACTCGATTAATGCAGAGATTAAATTAATAGAGAACCGCTTCTCGTACAATAGGCATTATCATAAGAGAGCAGGTAAGTCAAGGAGTTTGCACATGTTCTACCTTGGGATTGAGATATGCAATAGCTGTTTTAATTGTTTTGCGTTTTTTATGGCGTGGGCGTGGGCATCGTTGTTGAAGTATATGTAGATACCACGGGCCTGTTTGGATTGCTTTTTGAGCCATTTGGTCCAGCTCTGTAATACGGATTTCGAATAGTTGCCGGAATATCTGCCTGTTGTGCCGTGGAAACGAATATAGATTGTATCAGATGTGACGATGCGGGGCGATTCTTTGCCCGGCATATCGTGAATGCAGAAGCCCACTTTAAATTTCCTTAGTAGCTTATAGGTATCCTCCGAATACCAGCTTTTGTGTCTGAATTCAAATACAGCATTTCTTTTCTTCGGAAGGAGTTTTATAAAACTTGTGAGTAAGTCAAGGTTCTGATGCAGGCTCGGTGGCAGTTGATAAAGAACAGGGCCGAGTCTGCTTTTTAGTATGCCGACTATCTCGAAGAAGCGCTGTAGCGGCTCGGAGGCATCCTTTAATTTTCTGATATGAGTTATATATCGATTGGCCTTTACCGCATAAAGAAAATCTTTGGGGGCGATTTTGTACCATCTTTTTACGGATTCGGCTTTCGGCAGGTGATAGAAGGTATTGTTGATTTCTACTGTGTCGAAATGCTGTGCGTAATGCTCGAACCATTTGCTCTTCGGCAGGCCGGCAGGGTAAAGCAGCTCTTTCCAATGGTCATAATACCATCCTGAAGTGCCTATTCGAATATCACAATCCGCTTTACTCATAGGGAGTATTTTAACATTTTGAAAGTTGGTGAAAACCTTTATAATTTATCGTTGTTTGAGTGCAAATGGATGGAAAGATATGGATTTTGGGCCGCAACAAGTCGGGAAGTGGTTAATAGCCGCTGGGATTGGTATAACGCTGTTGGGCGTGCTCATAATGGTGCTTGGGCGGATGGGCCTGTTTAGGCTGCCGGGGGATTTGGAATTCGGCTCGAAGAACTGGAAGATTTATGTTCCGATAGCAAGCTGTATCATAATTTCAATTATACTTACGCTTATCCTGTGGCTTATCAATTATTTCCGCCGTTAACACCGGTATTACATGGATTTTACTGTTGATAATGTATTGCCTCCAGGAGATAGGCTATGAACTTTGAAACGAATCGTTTATTTCACTCTTTTAAGATAGCCGTTTGGATTGAAGGTTAGATAAAATTTCTCCTTGCTCTTGTCTATAATGAAGTCTTTGTTTGTTTTTACGAATTCTTTAACGGCTTCCATTGGGCCGGGGTAGAGGTGCGGTTTTACGGGATGTCCG
>CAZJIR010000195.1:0-5931 GCA_964546095.1 uncultured Pirellulales bacterium | reverse complement strand
GTGCTTTACCGTAGTTGGTTTCGACCATGGTGCTTTCATCAGCCCCGGCAGCAATCAACACATCGGCCGCCCCGCGATGGCCGTGTCTGGCAGCATAATAAAGCGGTGTATGGCCATAGTCATTAACAACATTTATGTCAAATCCTTGTGTGACCATTGCTTGTACAAGGCCTGCGTAACCCTTGATTGCAGCCAGATGAAGGTCATTATTGCCAAAGCTGTACTCCTTAGGTTTCGCACCGTTTTCTACGAGATATATCGCCATCTCTTCATGGGGAAAGGGCCAAAAAATGATGTTCGATTGCAGGGGAGTGCCGTATTGACCGGGGGCGTTAAGGTCAGCGCCATTATCAATAAGAAGCCCGGCTATTCTAATGTTGCCTTTATTCGCGGCTGAGTGTAGGAGCGAACCTTCGGCTGAATTTTTTGCGTTAAGGTCGGCACCTTTGTCGATGAGGCGTTTTACAACATCGTACCACTCATCTCGATCCTGATCATCAATAGCGCAGGACAGTACTGTAACTCCGTATTCGTTCCTTGCATTGACATTAGCACACTTGTCAATGAGAAAATTTGCAATTGCCAACTGCTTCTTCCAGCAAGCTATATGAAGCGGTGTATGGTCAACGTTGTCTCTCGACTCTAATAAGCTTGGATCGGCTTCAATGAGTTTTCGAACTTTGTCCAGATCGCCGGCCGTAACAGCTTCGTGTATCTCTCTCGCGTGCAGGCCGGCGGTCGTAAAAAGCATTATTAAACAAACAGCGCTGATTAATTTTGTAAAACGATTCATGGTGAATTCCTTTCGTTTTGTTTTTTAGAAATTAAGAGCTATCGTAGTAAAACCATTTTCTTTAGAGAACTTATTCCTTCTTCATTTCATATTTTCTTTTTTTAATTCATCAATTACTTCAGCATCGATCCAATATATATCATGCTGTCCCTCCAGGTTATAACGTGTAAAGAATAGATATTTACCATCGGGAGAAAGCCCGGGGCATCGCTCTTGAGACCAGGTATTTATTTCAGGTCCCATGTTTTTGGGTTCTGTCCATTTTCCGTCCTCATTTTTAAAACAGATATATAAATCACCCGAACCATGCCCTTCTAATTTTCCGGAACTGAAAATAATAAATTGTTCATCAGGTGAAATACAAAAACCAAAACCGATATTCAAAGCATTGAGATCAGACTTCTCAGGTTTTAAATATTCACCATTTTGGAATTCTGAATAGAGAAGATTTTTCATATCACTAAAATAAATAGATCCATCTCGTGTGACAAACGGTGAGAAGCCTGTTGTATTTAATTCTCCGCCAAATTTCATAAGATACGGTTCTCCCCATCCTGATTCTCTCTTTTCGACTGCCCATATCCGCATCGGTCTTTGAGGAATTGGTGTCTCGATGTCTTCTTGTTCAGGGATGAGACGTTTGGATTGAAATATAAGCATTTTCCCGTCCTTCGAAAATTGTGAACCAAAGTCTCTATGTGCACCGGAATATGTTTTTTTTGAGAAGGAAGTAATTTGAGGACGTGTCCAAAATCCATTTACTCTTTGCATGGATATTATTACAAGTTGAGGAACATTTGTTTTAGATCTCCATCCTGAATTCCAGCAAATCTCATTTCCATCAGGTGAAAAAGCAGGAGCACTATGCTCTGTGTGTTGTATGGATATGATGCCAGGGGCAAAAACTTCTGCCCTTTTCCCCGGCGGTTTTTGATCTAAATAATAACCTGTTAATTTTGGAAATTGAACAGGAGTATCCTTTGCCCCATGTCTTTTCAGGAGGTCAATAACGTCTGGTTGCTCGGCCTCTATAGCTGCATGCAATGGTATTGTCCCATCATTTCTTGTGAGATGATAATCCGCCCCATGTGTAAGCAACAGTTCACACATCTCAACATGACCGTGTCGTGCTGCCCGGTGCAGCGGTGTTTCTCCATACAAATTTCGTTTGTTAATTTTTGCACCATGTTTTATAAGCAATTGAGCAATCTCCAGATATCCTTTCAAAGCTGCCTTATGTAGTGGTGTATTGTTAAATGTCGAGGTTAGATTTACATGTGAATCTTTTTCCAATAACCAATTCACTATTTCTTTATCACCCTGCCAGCATGCTCGATGTAATGGTATCACCTGATCACGTTTTGTAACTGCTTTCACATTTGCATTATTATCTAATAAGATACGAACCACTTCTTTATGTCCATTTTGTGTTGCCTCATGAAGAGGCGTACTATTATCATCATCTTTAATATTTACATCTACTCCTTTATTAATAAGAAGTTTTACTATCTCTGGTTTGTTATATCTGGCGGCGAAATGCAACGCAGATACTCCCTGTTTATCTCGTGCCAACAATTGATCTGGTTCATTTATCAAAAGTGAATCAACAACTGCCATATTATTTTGTTGAATCGCTTGAACAATTTCTTGTTTTAATTTAATTACTTCCAAGGATTGTTTGGTACAGTTAAAATTGAGCGGTGTATGACCATTGTTGTCTTTCGACTCCAACAACGTTGGATCGGCTTCAATGAGCGCCCGAACCTTGTCCAGATCGCCAGCAGTGACAGCCTCGTGTATCTCTCCTGCATGCAGATCAGTGGCGATTAGCAGTGAGAGGCTCGTTGCCAGTAACACGGTCAGTGTGACAATCATTGTAGGTGTCGTTTTCATTTTGGATCCTCCTGTGGAGTGTTGGTCTTGAGACGCCGTTCCTGAACAACCTTCGCTTTCAGCTTATCGATGATTCCCGCGCTCACCCAAAAGATGTCATGGTCGTAATCTGGAGGACTCCAGCGTGTACAGCGCGTAAAGAAGAAGTATTTTCCATCGGGTGACAATCCAGGATGCCGCTCCTGCGCACCGGTGTTTATTAGTTCTCCCATATTTATCGGTTCAGACCATGTATCAGCACCAATGTCATGAAAACTAATATACAAATCGCCACCGCCGTCTTGGTTATGGCGGTTAGAGGCGAAGATCAGGTAGCTCTCGTCGGGTGCGATGAGCAGCGTAAAATTCCAGAAGGGAGGCAGGTTGATGCAGCGGGGGAGCAACTCTGGCTTGGTGTATTCACCGTTGACAAGTTTCGACCTATAGATGCAACAATCTTTATACATCCCCGATCCGACAGGGTCGCCCATAAAATAGAGTGTGCCGTTGTGTGCGATCGAGGGGCAGGAGGCAGATTTCAATTCGGGTGAACGAGCGACAAGGCCAACGTTTTTCGTCTCGCTCCAGCTATTGTCTTGTTTCTCGACAAAGTAGAGATCGTTGCCTGTGCCTTCTGATCCGAAATAGAGTCGTTTACCGTCGGTGGAAAAAACCGGCACGCCATCGTATGGCGAGACCGTTGGCGCTGTCCAGCGGTCTCCAATGCGCCGCATGGTCATGCCCGTATGAGTCCACTCTTCGTTATCTGATCTGGGCCCCCGAACCACCCACCAGAACACTTCGTTGCCATCGGGAGAAAACACCGGAGCGCTGTGCTCGGCATAATCGGTGGAGACGATTCCACGGGCAAAAACCCCAGGAGTGTCACCCTGAGGGGTTTGGCCCAAATAATCGCCATATAAATCAGTAAAATTTTGTTTTTGGAGTTTTTCAAGTATTTTGATTCCATTACTGTTTTTTGGATTTAGCTCAATTGATTTTTTGTAATTTTCGATTGCCAATTCTTTATTGCCGCTTGTCATGTAGGTTTCAGCAAGGCTGTCATATGCATTAAAAGCTTCTGGAAACATTTCTACGTTTAATTTGAAAATCTCTATGGCATCTTCCAGGCGTTCATGATGGATTAACTGGTAGCCGAGTGTATTCAATTGTGCTTCTTCGAAATTATAGTTTTCTGGTTGCAAACGTTTCAATTCTCTGTATTGTTCGATTGCTTTATTCACACCACTGGCAGCGATAGTTTTACTCATAATTATTCGAATTGGAATTTTAGACTGCTGCGGTTCAAATCCCAGCATGATATCAATGATCCCAAAAATTAGATTGTTCATGGGCGTGCTCTCAAAATTACTGGCAGCAATGACCGCAAGCGATTTTTCAGGAAGCATAATAATGTAACTTCGAAATCCTAAATCCCCTCCGCCATGAGAAATCGTTTTCATCCCTCGATACTTATCTATAAACCAACTTAACCCGACAGATCGATTATTATTTATTTTGGCCTGGGGTTCAAATAGAAGTTTATAACTTGATTCATCCAAAATTCTGTTTTCCTTAAATGCACCGGTATTCATATTTGCGATTGCCCAATTACACATCTCTACAACATTGGCATTTAAGCATGAACTTGGTGCATGGCGTCGGTTATATGGATATACGTCACTCACTTGGGATTGGAGATTAGAAACATGAGCAGTGGTACGCAGTTCAGGTTTGATTCTTTCTCTCAAAAAATCACTATCCGTCATTTCTAAAGGGTTAAGGATATTTTGCTTGATATAATCCTCAAACGTCATCCCGGATACTTTGGCAATGACATCAGCAAGAATATCAAATGCCATATTGCTGTACTGCCATTTTTCTCCCGGTCCGGCAATCATTTTCTCATTTACCAGGCTTCGCACATAGCGTTCGGCAGCACCATCATCAAATTGTGGTTTGTCCCATTCATAATCAGTAACGTCTGGAATCCCGGAGGTATGCATAAGCATTTGCTTTATCGTTATATCCTTGTAGCGCGAATCATCCAATTTAAAATACGGTAAATATTTAATCAGTGGATCACCTAACTTCATTTTTCCCTTTTCCACCAGTTGCATAATTGCTATGGCTGAAAATGGTTTGGATACAGATGCCATATGAAAGATGGATTTAGTGGTCATTGGTTCTTTTGTATTAAGATTTTTAACACCGTAGGCTTTTGTAACGAAAATTTGATTATCAGTAACGATTGCCATCGCTAAACCTGGAATCTGATAGGCATCCATTATTGATTTGATAAAAATGTCGACACGGTTTTCTCTTTCTTCATCTTTGTTATTCTGTGAGGCATCTGACATAGATATGCCGAGAAGGGAGAAAAAGAGTAATATAAAACTTATGGCATACTTCTTATTTTTCATTTCGTCTACCTTTCTCTTTTATAAATTCTTTTTCTAACCACTAGCCACTAAACACTATCCATTGCTTTATTCATACCGCAACGCTTCCATGGGATTGATTTTCGCTGCCCGTCGGGCCGGAATATAGCAAGCCAGCAGGGCGATTGTTGCCAATACTCCAATCACAGTGAATAACGTAATAGGATCTTTGCTGGATACGCCAAACAAAAAGCCAACGAGCAATCGAGTTAAGACTAAGGCTCCTATTAGTCCGAGGCTAACGCCTATCAGCACCAGCTTAACACCCTGGCGCAGGATCATGTGAATAATGTTTCCTGTGCCGGCTCCCAAGGCCATGCGGATGCCGATTTCATGAGTTCGTTGAGACATGGAATAGGCCATCACGCCGTAGATGCCCAGAGCGGAAAGCACCAAGGCCGTAATTGCGAATAAACCCAATACGGTTGTGATGAGACGCCGCATGTAGGATTGTTCTCCTACAATCGTCTGCAATGTGCGGATGTTACCCGTTGAGACCTCGCGGTCAACAGCAGCAATCGCCTGTTTAATCCCGCCCACCAAACGCATGGGGTCACCGTCGCTGCGCACGACAAGCGTCATGCTGTTCCAGAAGGTTTGAACAGACTGATAGGCGCTAAAATACAGGTATTCCCCAGCATCATGGTCCACACCGTCGTATTTGATATGACCTACCATGCCGACCACTTCGTACCAGGGATCATTTGGATCAGGTCGAGAATTGCGTTGTATACGTTTTCCGATAGGGCTTTCATCGGGCCACCATTTACGCGCCAGTTTTTCATCAATGATAGCCACCCGGGCCGCATCGCGCTGATCGTGCTC
>CAZJIR010000194.1:0-5956 GCA_964546095.1 uncultured Pirellulales bacterium | reverse complement strand
TTTTATCGTACCATTTCTACTAACGCAGAGAGTAACAGCTCCATCTTTGGGTGTATAAAATATCTTAGCGCCGTCTTTTCCCTCGATAACCTGCTGCCTTTCATATTGCCTCCGACTACAACTGCACATCAAAATATCCGCATCGAGCTTTACTAAAAAATCAACATCCAACGTGTTAAGCGAACCGTGATGAGGAACAATAACGATATCGGCTTTCAAGTCAGGATAAAGCCGGAGAAGCTCCCTTTGTGCAAATTTTTCAATGTCAGAGCATAACAAAATTTTAGTGTCGGCAAATTCTATCAACGAAACCAGTGATTTATCGTTATCAGATAAATCCTCATTTTTACTTATCTGCTTATCGGGCCAGAGAATTTTAATCTTAGCACTGCTGCTTAATTTAAAATCCCCGCTTAAAGATTTGATTTTGAGACCTTTTTCGGCCAAGACATCTTTTAGAAATTTTCCCGTGCCCCACTGGTCGGCCTTGCCAAAAAAGCCATCATCCGCATAAACACCGTCAACCTTACAAAGCTCTATTACTTCAGGTATCCCATTTATATGGTCAGTATCATTGTGGCTTATGAAGATGGCGTTGATTTTATCTATTCCGGCCCAATCCAAAAACGGCGCGACAACTCGTTCGCCGACGTTACTTGTGTATAGAGAGCCGGCATCAAACAGAATATTATCTCCACCCGGAAGCTGAGCAAATATCGCCTGGCCATGGCCGACATCAAGGCAGGTGACGACCAAATCGTTCCGATGTACCCTTTGCCATTTTGCAGTACCTAAGAAAATGATAAATGCAAGGAGTAATGCTGCAAAGATTACTTTTTTTATTAAAGGACGGCGAAAATATATAAAACCGGCGAAGACAATGATACAGTAGTATAAAATTACAAGTGCAATGGGCACCCGGCCTATCAGTACTTGTGAAAAATCCAGGTGAGCAAAAAGCTTTACAACCCAGATAAGGAAGTCCGACAAAAGGCTAACAATAAATCCTAAAATACCTCCGAGCGTAGGCAACAGGAAAAATAAAATAATCTTAAAAAACCCCAACACGAGAACCGCACCAACCAATGGAAAGACCAGCACCGTCCAGAGGCTCGCGAATGGGGTGATTGTGTAAAAGTGATACAGCAAGATACCCGCACCGCCCAGCCATGCCGCCAGCCCCACGGAAAATAGTCTTAAAAAATATGGCCCCTGTCTTGAAATTATGAGAAAAAACAGTTTTGTTTTTGGCTTTTCCCAACGCCAGGGCAAACTTGTTACCTTTTCATATAGAAAGAAGTGGATTCGCTCTGTGAAAACTAAAATTCCGAGGACTGTGCCGAATGAGAGCTGCCAGCCCGCTTCGAACAACTGGGGCGGCCTTATGAGTAAAAGGATTATTGCCGCTAACGATAATGCGTTGACGGAATTAGGGCGGCGGCGAAAGAAAAAAGACATGCAAAAGACCCAACAAATAATAGCCGCTCTTAGTGTGGGTGCTCTCGGCGGGACAATCAACAAGAAAACAGCTATCGCAATAATACAAACGGCCGCACGGGCAGGCTTCATTAAACCTGCAGTTTTACAAAGCCACCAGATAATCCCTACTAAAATGCCCAAGTGCATTCCAGACAGACTGATGAAGTGCAGCAGGCCGGTTTTACGAAATGCTCTGTAAGTGTCACTATCTATATTTCCTCTATAGCCCAACAACAATGCCTCCAGCAAGCCCCGGCTGGGTTCCTCAGGGGATAGTCCGCCTAATAATGCCTGTGCGGTCTTTTGCCTGAATTTGTTTTTTAGTTTTGTGAAGGCAGCACCGGGAGCATTTTTCAGCAATTCAATACCACCCCGTGATTTTATGGATACGGCGATAAAGACATTTTTCCTCGCCAGGTACTTAGCCGTATCGAATTGGCCGGGATTAGTAGGGGGGCTGAATCTGTCAAGCCAGCAGTACGCCTGTATATAATCGCCGACCTTTAAATCCAGAACAGGCTCGTCAACCTGAACGCGAACAGTACCATTAACCTTTGACCAGCCATCAACAGATTCTACCTCTTTGACCTTGAGGTAGAAACTGGTAGCCGGGTCGGTGGGCTTGAATCGGGCAAATCTCCAGTTTCGGTTTTTGTTAATATATGGCTCGGTTAAAATCAGGCCCTGAATAGTTGCCAGCTTAGGACCATCAGTGACAAAATTGCTGATATCATTTGGCTGTTGTTTATAAAAACCAGCCAGCCTAATCGAACCAAGACATATAAAGCAGATAAGAGCACAAGAGCTTACGAGCATAAGTGCATAAGAATCAAGCTTACCTGTTTTCTGGAAAATAAAGATGATAACTGCTGATATTGTGCACAACGTCAATAGTATCAGCCAAAGAAACCGTGACCCGTCGCTCGTGCCTAGTGACTCGATTATTATATTTTGTATTAGAACGCCTATAATTAAGCCAACTGCAGGAAAGACAAGTGGGCAGGTGCTTATGATTTGGTTGTAATAATTTCTACCTGCTAATTGCTGGTCAATCAGGGCTAACTTCCGCTTTATCTCGTCCATAGCAGAACAGACTATAAATTAAAGACCAAGGACGCAAGAATAAATATAAAAGACCCAAGACTCAAGGGTAATTTTTGCAGAGTAGTAACAGATAATGGTTTCCTGCCTGAATTTATCTTTCAATGCGATGCAGTTATTAGTTTTTCCTTGTTTTTACATATAAAAACAAAAAGCTTTTTAGATATTGTTATTGAGCAAGCGCAGGATTATTCATTTTCCTTAACAGGAAAAATGGTCCAGGGTTCGGCAGGTAAATCTTTTAAGTATCCCCGGAGCCAGTCATACTGAGTGCGTTTTTCTAAAAATTCGTTCGCATTGAAACCAATGTCGCAGGAGCTTCCCCATTTTGCCCAAAACCGCCAATTCTTAGCCATCTCTGAGTCAACAACTTTCCCGTCAACGGCCCCTCCCGGATAATAAGCGCCTCGGCTTAACGGAACACTCCCATCATCTAATTCATGGTGGCCGCATATCGTTCTGGAACCTGGTTTTTCTTTTTCCAGGTACATATCATAATGGTCGGCCAGCATACGCTTTGCAATTTCAACATCAATTTTTCCATAGTGTTCCAACATAAGCTGTTTCCATCGCTCACGGCGTGCCACACAACGGTCTCTTATATCATCGTACTTGGCTTCGGTTTCCTCTCTTAAGATTCCAATATTATCCGCAACATTCGAACCTGAGATATATCCGGTTGTCTTTTTTTCCAAACTGTGATTTTTTAAGCCAAGCTCAAGACGAGCAATTTCACCGGTGTTAATATCCCCTAACAACCAAGAATTAGCATAAGCGCCACTATTTTTTTCAATCATTATCCGGGCCCACTCATCAATGTTATTTGCATACTGCATTGCTTTCCTGGCCCTTTCAAAGACAGGCGTTCCCTTTCGATTGAACCCTCTAAAACCCCCAATAGTAGTTTCTGTACCAACCAAACCGGCTTCGGTGATGAAAAAATCCGTACCACTATATATTAAAGGACCCCAAGATTGCATCAGGATTCGATGGCCTTCGTCGGGAGCAATGTCCACGATAATATTACAAAATCTACCAGCAGCATAGCTGACCCATGAGTTGTGAGCCATGACTATTTTACCATCGGCAGTAGCCTCTCCAGTGGCAATAAAAGCACTGCAACTCGAACCCATTGACTTTTTCTCCTGGCGCCACCAGTACCAGGAGATATCAATAAATCCGTTCATAAACAGCATTTCTTCAAAGGTGATTTTTTTCCCAACTCTTTTCATCCCCGCCACCATTCCTTCCATTTCCTCAACATACTCTCTGGAGACTTTTCCCTTGAAAAGTTTAGCGGCCGCCTTGACAAAAAAATCAAGCTCTTTGGCAGTCCTAAATTTCTGAATATAAGCCATTGTTTTCAAGAACTCATCAATTTCACCGGCGGTTAAATATCCTCGCTGAAATCCCCTTTCAAAAGGTTCTCCTTCGATGTGCAGAAATATCCAGCCGTTCTTATCGTATCGATATGCCTTTTCCAGCCAATCTTTTTCTTTCAACGTAATGTATTCTTCACTAACCGGGCCGGCAGTTTCGAGAGCACATCCAGTGATAATAGATACGACAAACAGAACACAAACAAGTTGTTTTAAGCAATGTTTCATTTTTGAACTCCTAAAAACAGCCTCGCGACATCTGCACCCAATACATTACAGACTCAACAGGTAAGACTCAAGGGTAATTTTGCTGCAAGAGGAACTTGATGGATAGAAAATGAATTCCCTCTTTCCAGCAGGAAATTGATGATTTCAGCTTATACTTGGTGTTGTTTCAATGTCCCCATAAACAGATATAAACCCTACTTTTACTCGGAGAGTATAATATTGTCCTATATTCTTCTTCATAAACCAAGGTGTCCGTCTCCAGGATTAAATCCCAGTTAGGGTCTTTATATTTTAATTCCCACTCACTGGGACCACATTTTTTCAGTCTTTTGTGTAAAGATGTACAGTGCTCAAACGATTCTCTTGTCTTTCCGATATAATTTTTCATCATCTTATCAAACATATTTGTATCCAAACTAAATGCGATAAAACAATCAGCATCAACGAAGAAATTTGTTGCGTAATAGAGTTTCGTTACCGATGGAGGGAGCGGTCCAATTTTTTCCTCTATACTTCTTCTTATGGGATAGTCACTCTGAACACGGGGAATACCAAGAGTGGTGAAAAATTCCCAACATTCCCGAATAATAAAACCCGTACAAAAAACAGAAATAATTAATAAAAGCAAAAAGATGGTTTTACAAATTTCTCTTATTCTTTTACTCTTATCCTGCATTTCTTAACTCCCCTTCAGTTAAATACAACTCTGCAATTTTATGCTCCGCTCTGTGTTATCCATTTTAAGTATAGCACTTTCAGCGCAGCAATCAAGCCGAAGTTGTTCAGCCAAAGTTTTTGAGAATTTCGCTTGTTATATGGTTCGCACTAAAATTACATTTTTCGTCTGGCCGTTATGAGATATTTGTATCGTCGAAATAACAGTATTACGGGAATTATGCATAACGCTATATTAAGGAACCAGATGAAAGTTTGGGTCAAAATACTCGGACCAGACTTTTCAAATAATAGACGAGAAGAGAACCCAAGCAGACTGTACATATACACTATTTCACTATCCAGGACGCCGGATAAAATTAAAGGTAATATCATATACACCAAGGCAATAAAGCCCAAAAGAAGCCCGACTTTATTAGAGACGGGGACGTAAACCACATAGAGTTCCAGAAGTAAAATAATAAAAAGATAAAAAGTAAACAGAATGAAAATATTATACAGGTTATATAACAATTCCTGTTTAGTAATTAAGGTTGTTCCTATTGCACATATCGCCCAGACTGCAAACAAGATAAAATTATGGGACAAATTCAAATAAAAAAGCATTCTGAGTATTACATTCTTTTTCCCAGCCGACTGGCTGTGAAGCAATCCGCTGTGCTCAAGATAGCTGTCGAAACTGCGAAACGACCATAGCGGAACAAGTAAAACCGGTAATAAAGAAATCAACCAATAAAGATAATTAATTCTTCGTGTTCCCCGGAATAAGTATTCGAAGAAAAGTCCGAAGAGTACAAACTCAAAGCCGATGATAAACAAGTATGCACCCATTCTATTGAATAAAGGTTCATCCTCACGAGTGAACCTGCGTAAAATCCCCTTGATGCTCCAGCAGCTAAAATACAGAGCAACCAAACTGACTAAAATCAGAATGGGAAGCTCTATTGTGTAAAACTTCCCTGTGATAATCTCAAGCTTAATTACTTTTATCATTGCAACGCCAATGGCAGAGACTAAGAATGGGGCGAAGAGAAAAGCAAGAATGATGAAAGTTACTATACTTGTTTTTTTCTTCGCGGTAACAGGTTTAATGG